>NZ_JAMZEE010000004.1:0-141791 GCF_024704895.1 Bacteroides muris (ex Fokt et al. 2023)
AATCCTTGCAGATGGTGGCTATAGAGGAAGCCTTGCAGATTGGGTATTTGACAAATTTAAATGGGAACTTGAAGTTGTTCTCAGACCTGATGAATGCCCGTCAAAGTTCAAGGTCATTCCGAAACGATGGATTGTTGAAAGAGCATTCGCATGGCTGGAAAACTTCAGAAGGCTGACGATAGACTACGAGTTCCATGCTGATACTGCAGAGGCTATGGTTCAACTTGCTTTCTGCAAAATCATGCTTAACAAAATTATTGTGTAATTTTTAAACAGTTTCTAATTGTATCACCCAGAGCCTTGGAGTTCTCTTTATTGGAATCTTCAATGGCCTTAAGCCTCGCAATCAGTCCGTTTACCTGTTTGCGAAGCCCTGCCTTTTCCTCATTCGCCAGACCCAACTGGCAGCAAAGTAACTCGTATGCCCTTTCATCAATCATGATATAAAGGTACGAAAAATCAGGCAGTTACGCAAGCTTCTTATCGTTTATTTTTATATTATTTTACTGATAATCAATACGCTAATATTAATCTTTTGAACTAACGTACATCTTGTCAACTACAATACTTTCCGTAAGATAGGCCATGTCTGACCATTGTATCCGGTAGCATTTGGAGACCTCATCAAATACCGGTTTCTTGAACTTTCCCATGACAGGACGTTTCTCGTAAAGCACATAAAAACCGCGTTCATAATGAAGTATCTTCACAACCTTCCGGTTACGGGACATGAACATATAGACGTTGGAGGCATCGCTCGGGTCAAGTGACATCTCTTCCCTTATACTCTCACATAATCGGAAAATACCTTTCCGCAGATCAACATTACCGTTGAACAGGTAATAGTTCAGGTTAGCACTCAGTCCCAGCATGTCATCCTATCATTTTATTAAGCAACAAGCTCAAGTCAAGAACTGTGGTGTTTCTCAGGAACAGCGTTGCGCCTGATGCCAATTGTAATTTTACCCATCTTATCGGAGCTTCACCTTCGGGCCGTCTCACTTCCATTTTCACGGTTGGACTGTTGCAGGGATTGCCGGTTATCTGCACCTTGGCTACCTTGGGCTGTTCCACCCGGACCCTCTTCCCCAACTTTTCGCTCCACAGCTGGTGGCGCTGCCAGTTCATGAACTTGTCGTGACTCACTCCATAATCCGCACAGAACTCGCGAAGGTCTTTGGTTTCGCAGCACAGCTGATAGAGGTCGTACACCTCCTGGTAGTTTACTTTTTCTTTTGCCATAATCATTGTTGCTAATTGGTTATGGCGCAAAGATATGCTGGGTTGCGATGTGTGTCAAGGCGGAGAATAGAATGGTTACCAATTGTGTTACCGCTTCCTTCTTCGTTTCACGGATGAACTGCAAAAGAATATCCGGGTTGACATAACGATTCTTATATTTGCAAGTGAGGTGTAGATGAGGGCCGGTACTGTGCCCTGTGTTGCCGGTAATGGCAATCACCTCGCCAGGCATGACGGAAGTTCCTTGCCGAACCAATACTTGGGAAAGGTGGCAATAGCTGACGGTATAGTCGCCGTGACGGAGAGTGACGAACTTGCCCGAGCGTTTGTCCTGCCCCACCCTGCCCACCACGCCTGACAGCATGGCATAGGCTTCTTCGCCTTTGGCACGCAGGTCTATTCCGTTGTGCCGGCTGCGCTTCTTACTGAAGGAATCGGTACGGAGACCGTAGGGTGGTGACAATAATGTGTTTCAACGGATAGGACACGCTCATGTATCGCCGTATCCACTCGCTATGCTCATAGGCAGGGAATTTTCCTGCCGTAGCGACAGATTCCTTATTTGGATTGGAGACCTTTTCCGCTTTGGAAAGGTCTTTTTTTGTGTCTATGTGACAGACCGGCTGATGCTTGGCAACGGTGTGGAACTGCGCTTTTGCAGAAAGACACACAGAAAACATGGATAATAGGAAAATGGCTTTCATACGGGCAAAAGTAGGGAGAGAACTTCGACTACTTGATATATAACGGAGGAAAAGCACTGAACTTTAACCTTGTATAAGCCATCATACCCGGTAATCATACTTGCAACCGACACACGCCGGAAATGGGTTGAATTTTCCGTTTGGAGTATGATTGACAGTCTGATTTTGCCGTGTTTACATAAATAACTTCAAAAACGGAACGATTTATCGTTTCTACCCGGTGCAGGCGCAGACGATGAATTTATTTTGCAAAAACGGTAAAAATTGCTCATGCGAAGCAGCGCATCGGTAGGTTTCTTTTCCACTCCGGCGAACTCCCTGATAGCTACGCGCATGTTATCATAAACCATCATGGCAGGAACACCTTTTACCTGACGGAAGAAATTACGATGGCTTTCCATGAAGGCAAGGGTGTTCTGATGGCGGAACAACCAGGCATAACGACCGTTGCTATGGCTTAGGGTAAATACAGCGATATATAAACGTTGAAGCTTTCCATCAAGATAAAGTTTAACTTCTCCCCAGTCAAACTCACAGGACTCTCCCGGAGGATAATAGCCTCTAACGAAAGCTTCCTTAGACTCCGCTTCTTCCTTGTGTTTGGCAAAAGAAGCGATATATTTACAAACACTCGGATAGCTGATTTGGAAGCCTTTTTCAAGCAACAGCTCGTAAATGTCTTTACCCCGCATGCATTGCTTCTTAAGACCCATGGCCCGTTTACGTTCGTTCCCGGCAAGGCAGTCGTCTATTAAATCTTTTAAATGACTATCCGCATAATTCCCCAAACTATAAGATAACAAGAAAATCCCATTCTTGCAAGGGGAAAGTGCTAGAGAATGCTAGACACAGTTAACCTTACCTAGACTTTAAGCAGAAATGCTGGAACACTAACAATCAGGTCGTATATTTGCTCTGTAATCAAATAATAACAGAGAAATATATGAACCTGATTAGCTTTACAAAACAGTTCCCAAACGAAGAGAGTTGCAGACAACACCTCAAAGAACAAAGAGAAAAACAAGGAATCGTTTGTTCGAAGTGTGGTTGTGTTCATCACTATTGGAAAAAGAATAGGAATGAATGGCAATGCAAGAAGTGTGGGCACAGAACCACACTTACTTCGGGAACTGTAATGCATGGAACAAAACTTCCTATTATATATTGGTACATTGCAATGCACCTTCTTACATCTACAAAGAAGTCATTCTCTGCATTGGAAATGCAAAGGCAATTGGGGCACAATCGTTATCAACCTATTTGGGAACTTATGCACAAGTTACGCAATGTAATGGGACAAAGGGATGCTGAATATCAGCTTTGCGGTTCAATCGAATTGGACGAAGGTTTCTTTTCCACACAAAGGGATGAAACCGAGAAGGACAAACCTTTGAAAGCAGGTCGTGGCAGTCAAAAGAAAGCGAAGGTTCTTGTGATGGCTGAGAGCACACCAGTGGAAGGCAGTAAGATGAACATAAAGAAACAGGTGGGACATATCAAGATGGTTGTCATCCCTAACTTGAAAGCATCCACGATTGATGTTGAGGTGGTTGACAACATAAAGAAGGAATCCTCTTTGATTACGGATGCTTCCTCTTCTTATGTTCATTTCAAGAACCTTGTTAATGAACATGTGTCACAAGTGATTGAACCCAAGGAAGTTGGTAAGGTATTGCCTTGGGTTCATATTGTGATAAGCAATGCAAAGAGGTTGTTGCTTGACATTTACCATGATGTCAAGTCAGAGTTCTTGCAAAGTTATTTGAATGAGTTCTGTTACAAGTTCAACAGAAGGAACATGAATTGTTTTGAGTGTTTGATGTTTGCAGCCTTATGTTATCAGACAGAATTCAAGCATATTTCTTATAGAAAATGATTGTACTTTTCATTCTCTTGTTGTATCTTTGACACATTATTCATTTTAAATACGAATAGCTATGTGTAAAGATGAAAGACTGAAGCATATTCTTGAATTAATTTCAAAAACAGAAACAAAATAATCGAGCAGCATCTCTTGCAGAATTGTTGGATGATAGTATCGGCTTTCTTCTTGAATACAGTGGTTATTTCTATGACAATTCAAAAACATTTTTGGATGTTTTAGCAACATTACATAATGCCCGTACCGAATTTTTAAGCCTTATCCCTAATCAGAAAGGAGGTGCCCAATGAAAAAGCCTATAGGATTCCGTTCTTATCAAAACGACGAAGAACCGGACAAACAAGACGAATTGGAGAAGCAACAAGCCGAGCGGCAGAAAGCCATAGCAAACTTCATCGGCCAGAACTATTCACCCATCGGTACCACTTCACAGAAATGTTACAAGACCACCGCTGAACTGGTATATGAGCTGTCGAACATTGTCGATGTCGCTCCGATGGCGCTGGCCAAACAACTGGCTGATGCAGGGTACCATGTAGAATATTTGGCAGGACAACCCTACTGGGTGATGTACGAGAGAGCATAAATTCGTGCGGCTGCACCTCATTTTGTACGAACTTGTACAAATCGGTGCAGTCGCATTTATTTGATAAATAAAACATTATGAATCATCCGCACGATTGTACGGCTTTTGGCCCCTATTATAGGGTGAAGCTATTGAAACATTGCATGCCTTCCCGCTTGCTCTCATCCATGACGTGCGCATAAATCATCGTTTCCCGGATATTGCTATGTCCAAGCAATTTTTGCAGGCTGGATAAGTCTTTTGTTTTCCGGAGATAAATAGTTGCAAACGTATGTCTTCCTGTCTTGGCCGATATTTTTTTGTTAATCCCCAGTTCCCTGGCAATGGCCTTCAACTGTCGGTTAACGACCTGGTCACATTGAACGTTCCTGAACAGACGTCCTTCTTCCCTACCCTCTGCCCATTCTTCCAGAAGTTTTTCCGCAGGTACCGGCATCGGAATCTTTATCGGTTCCGGTTTACAGTTCCGGTTCTTCACACGGTAGTAAGTCAGCACATCATTGTTTACCTGCTCGATACAGAACATACGTGCATCCGTAATGTGCATGCTCGTGAAACACATGAAAAGGAAGAAGGCCAAGGTCAGCTGAAGCTTTTCCGGCAATGTTCTTTGATAGTATAATTGCACAAACTGCATCAGCTCCTCCTCTGTCAGATAGTCCACATCGCTTTTTATTCTTTTGATATGGAATTCCTGGAAAGGATTTTCTTCTATATAGCCCTTTCTGTAGGCTGCAGTGACATATATCTTGATGGTGGACATATTACGTTGTGCGGTTATCTCCGTATTTCCAAGCTCCTTTTTCATGTAAATCAGGTAGTCAGTCAGATAATCCGGAGTAAGGTCCCGGAACTGTAACAGTTCATTATATGCCTTGAACTTCTTCATGCAACTTAGATGGTGTTTAAATGTCCCCATCTCTATACGCCTGCTGTAAGTTTTCATATATTCTTTCACGAAATCATGGAAAGTCTTATAATCACTTGGATTGTTATACTCCCGCATGAAAATATCTTTTGTCAAAGCCTGGTTCCTCAGCCGGAACTTCACCAATATATCGTTGACACGTGCTTTCAGGTTACTCACAATAAGATTTATATCCTTTGCTTCCTTACTGTTTCCTTTGAGGAGTCCGCTTTTCTCGTCAAACTTAGCAGCAGGTACAGACACTTTGCAAGGAAGCATTAACTTTTCCTTACCGAGATAAAAGGTTATATATAGCGGAGCATTGCCCTCTTTGGTCAATCTCTGCTTGTTCTGGATGACTCTTACCGTACTCATTTTTGTTTTCTAAATTATTCTACCCACCGGAAAAGTGGAACTACGGAAAGCTGTGTTTCTGCTATGTTACCTACTTTTTGCACAAATTCTGTCGAAACTGGCAAGGTAGTAAATCGTTGATACCCAGCTAAACGACGAAAGGCAAGCAGCCTTTTTATCGACTACTTGCCTTATCGTTGTGATTCCGTTGCGATTCGGAATATAAAATACTATAAAACCAATACATATAATATTATATTAAAAATCAGAGTTATATAAGAATATTATATTGCATACCATTGCATTATGTTGTGCAATGTTTGAACTGAGTTGTGCAATTTATGTATATTTGCACAACCGATATAACAGAGAATATATGACTACAGTAAAAGCATTTATAAGAACTGGGAAGAAAGATAAAGAGGTAAATATCAGATTTCGATTATCTGATGGACGCAATGTACAGTTATTCCACAAATCAGATATTATGGTCTCTCCTACTCTTTGGGATGCCAAGACTGAAAAATATAAGGCTAAAAGTATTATAAAGTTAGACATAAGAACATCATTTAATACATCTATTGAAGAACGGAAGAATCTAATTTTATCCATTTATGGGAGCAACAAAGAATTAACCAGTGAAAAACTGGAAATCTTAATAGACCAGCACTTACATCCTGAAAAATATAACATCAGCAGTGAAGAGGAATCCATGTGTAGTATGTTCCAACGCTATGTTGACGGATGGCTAAATGCAGGTGTAATAGGTCCTGGCAGAAAGAAACATTACGATGTAGTGATAAGGGAACTGACTCGATTCCTCATTATCAATGGCATTGACGGGTTGCCGGTCAATGAATTCAATAAGGAACATATTCTAAATTTTCGTGATTTTCTACGCAAAGAATACACTCTGGTTGAAAAATTTCCAGAACTGTACGCAGAAATGAATAAGCGGAATATACCATCAAAGGAAAGAAGCCAGAATACAATTGCTGAGAAACTATTATTATTACAAGCATTTATGGTGGAGCTTGAAAGTAATGATGTTATTCCCGTATCTCCTTTCCGGAAGATAGGAAAAGAAAAAGAGTCCATTATGAAGCAACAATATGACGAGCCTTTCTTTCTCACCAAAACAGAATTCAATGAAGTAGTCCACAAAGAATGTCCCGAAACATTGCAGCGAGTAAAAGATGTATTCGTTGTTCAATGTTGTTTCGGTTGCCGTATAGGTGATTTCAGACGATTCACTTTTGATAATATCAGCATTGAAGAAGGAATACCTTACATTCATTATTTACCTCAAAAAACGCACAAGGATGGACTTATACGCACTGAGATAAAAACTCCCATCATTCGTATTGCTTATAATATTATTATGAAGTATAAAGGTAGGCTACCAAGCAATGCTTTGTTACCCTATTATCCTGATGGCAATGGTGAAACCGGGTACAATTATCAAATAAAAAAACTACTTGAATACTGTGAGATTAGCCGGAAAGTGGCAATGTTTAGTGCGGCATTGGGAACAAATGAGTACAAATCCATATATGAGATTGCAAGCAGTAAACTTGCCCGTAAAACTCATGTAGATTTAATGAATAAAGTTCAGATAGATAAATACGCAGCAGGACTTCATGCAAAAGGCAGCGGAGCTGTAGACAGATATACCGGATTAGGTATAAAAGAACGTTTTATTTTAATGTGTGCGGCTTTTGGCTGTAATCAGTATGAAGTTGACGATGATTTATCTGTAATGGAATAGGCTCACTTAGTATCTCATATTGATACTCTGTTATTTGACACCATCCCCGTAGTTGAGCCGCTACGGGGATTTTTACTGAAAGAGGAGCGATTCATTCAACTGCCTTTTCCACAATCTCCATCACTACATGGCTTAACTCCAACCAGAGCCAATACCACAACCAAAGCATAATCCCACCCAACCAAACAAAAGCCACATCAATATAGTACAAATTTAATATCCTGCTAACCAATACGCATAAGAGTTCTCCGCAAAGCACATAGGCAGCAACCATAGTAACAAGCTGGTCATTGGCAACAGTTATCAAAACCAGAATGCCTATAACGGGAAGAAGGGAAATACAATCAATTAGAAGTTGTTGTTTGTCATTCATAATACAATAGGGATTAGAATACAAATATAAACATTATTTGTATAAAAACCCTCTATAATAGGAATTTCTGACGAAAAAGAAACGAACTATTATTACAATATAAACAAAAAGAGCGACTATTCAGCCGCCCCTTTCGTATTAACGAGATAGACATAAAAGTATCTCAAATCATCTCTGTAGATGGATGCCGAACCACTACAGAGTTTCCATTCATTCTACAGTTTCTCCTTTTTCATTCAGAAGTACCGTCACTTCTTCAGTGGATTGATTTTCCTTGGTGATGGTCAACACAACCTTATAAATCTTACCGGTTTCTTTCTCGGAAATGAAAGCCTCCTTTATTACAGCCCCCTCATAGTCCTTAGCCAAGACATTCATAACTGCCTGAGGCAAGTCTTTTACTTCCACTTTTGTGAACTCATCCTGAGGATTTTGCTGAGTTTGCTCTACAGACTGTGTTCCAGAAACCACGTAAGCAAATGCTACTGAACTGCCTAATCCCATAACCATTGCTAATGCTACCAATACTTTTTTCATAATCGTAAGTTTTAAGTAAATAAATATAGTTTTTGTATTAACTATAGGACAAACGATATGCCATGATGTACATCAGCACATAATACATTATACATCAGCATATTATAAAAACAAGAAGGAATAATTATGTGTGGAAATATGTGGAACTGAGTACCACACATGGGGAATAATTACACAATATGGATTACTTAATTCCTGGGAAATGGAACAAGGCAGCTGAATAAGCTGCCCCTTCTATAAAACAGTCAACAAACAGACATTCACTAATCAAATGACATAAACATAAGCATAAATAACCCGGCTAAAGCCATAGCAAATGCAATTACCATATAAAATACTTTTTTCATAACTAATAATTGGGTTAAACACATATTTCCATCGTACGTTCAACAACGTCCTTTTATCTTCGACAAAACCTCAGCCGCATAAAAGCTGAGGTCCAGCATGTTCCTTTCAATATATACAATCAATTAGAGCACACAATGTTGGAACATTCTGTAAATCCAGTATAAAGAAACTGCAATGGCTGAAAGAAGGACTATACTAACACTATATACCGGATTCTACAATAAAGACAACTGCTTTTCTGAAATTCCCTACGTGACTTGAGGGAATTTTTATAAAAGGAAGGGCCCAAATGAAAAAAATCCCGACGAAAGCCGGGATATGTCACACACAATAGATATGAATTGTTGCTTATGAATATAAAGGCAGCTTATTCAGCCGCCCCTTCTATTACTTCCTTCAACCGATACAATCTATCAATGGCCGGGTTGTAAAAAGAATCAGGATGGTTCATTTCTTCTTTTTTCATCTAATTTTTTAACAATTATATCTGCAATACTTTTTATTTGCTCACTCTGCTCTTTTTCTGGATCAAATGAAAGATAGCCAATGTTAGCCAACTTGTCGAACTGAGTAGGCTCACATCCTTTAAAAATTATAGGAATCACAGCATGCTCACCGAACCTTTCCTTGAACTTGTCCGATTCAAAATTAGTCCATAGTTTCCGAGGATAATTCCTATCTAGAAAAACAATAATAAACTCAGCATCAGACTTATATATTGGTTCAAAATAATCAGTTAAATCTTCTCCAATAATTTTGTGCTGCTCATTAAAATCATAAAAAACAGAACACTCATGTTCCTCAAATAATAATATAGCCAATTCAGCTGCAATACTTCGTACTTCTCCAGCAAAAGATAAAGCAAAATCGTATTTTTTATCAAAATTGATTTTACTAAAGCCTATTCGTTTAACAAAATCTGTCCAGTCCAGATTTTGCAAATAAAACATGAATTTAGGGTCTTCAACAGTTAATACTTTTGAATATTCATCATAATGAATAACGGACTTTATGTTCTCACTGTTATTGATTAGCTTATACAAAAAGCCCTTATCTGCTACTTGAGAAATACTAGCTTTATGAGTAGGATATTTTAAATAAATATCAGCCATTCTAATTGTCCAATCTTTAGACTCAGAAAGCCAATAAAGGAGATGAAAATAAGGTGCCCGACCACTACTTCGTAATCTAGAACCAATTGCAAACTCTCTAGCCTTTACTTCAAAAACTCGAGATAAATCAGTCATTATCTTATCAACAACATAATTTATATCAGTATTTAGCTCCTTTTTATTATCCTGCGTCATTATAACTCTTTCGATAATACAAAGTTCCTTACAGATAAGTTGAGCTATATGAAAACTTCCATTCGACCTTCTTACAATTTGTTCTCTATATTTTATTCTAGCATTAAGAGCCACTTCTCCCTTTTCAATTAGTTCTAATATTTTAGAATCTGGATTCACTTCAAACTTAACAGTTGTAATTCTATTATTTAAATCGGGAGCCAAACTAACCAAACTATCGCCTGCTCTATTGATTCCAATTAAGACAAGTTTTACATCTTCTCTATCTTCATCTGCAATAGTTTTCATTAAGTCTGATAATCTATTCTTATTTTCTATGGATAACAAATGAAAATCATCAATTATGACAGTTCCAATATTCTCATTATTATCCAATATTTTTTCTATTGATAATATATCTTTCTTTTTCCGAGGAGTTAACAATTGGATTGAATCTCCCATACCTAAGTATTCAAGCGCTTTTAAAACACAAGTAGTCTTACCGATACCAGAAGGACCTTCTACAACTAAACATCTACCTTTAGTACTCAAAGTCACAACAATTTTAATATATTCATTGGGTTCGACAAAAGTATATGTTGGAACTCCAGAATCCTTAAATACATCTTGTAAAAAAGCCATGTGATATCTATTTATAATGAAACAACTACAAAGTAATACAAAATTAATTGAATACACAAACAAAAAGAAATGAATAAAATAGTCTTTTTTATATCATCTTACCATTGCCACAAATTATAACTCACTCCGGCACCGACATACCATCCACCCGGGCCATACCCAGCCTGCAAGCCAAATCCCCACCGCTTCTTCTTCGACTTGATGGCGACTGGATGGTATATATCATTCGTCACCGTCTGATACACCGTCTTAGGAAATACCTGTAAACTATCCAGCCGAGGGTCTACATATCCGCTCACCACAGCCCGATACGAGCTGTCTGAATACACTACTTGTCGGCGATGAAGCAAGGTATCACCTATCCGTGTCGTATCATCCGGCACGAAACGCCAGAACACAGCCATCGGCGCAGAGATAAGCATCGTATCTACCCTGACAACCGTCTTTATCTTCGTTTCTACACGAACTTCAGCCGGAGGCTGCTCATGCGGGCGAAGCCAAGCCGCCACACAAGCAACCGCCAGCAGCGCAACCAATATCCAAGGCAACCGTTTCATAACAGTTTCCATCCTTTCTCTACGTCCTCCATCACAGCCGGGATGCCGTTTTCTACCAACGAGATGGCAGCGGCAAAAGCGCACACCGTTGCCTTGTCCTCAATGTCCGGGATATAGGTGTTTGGCACCTCCATTTCACGGCATACTTTGCGGATATAAGCTCCGGTATCGTTTTCCTTATGCGGTGCCCATCGGGTTATAAAATCACTAATGGTTTTCATCCCGTGTTTCCACCGGTAGTTCTGCAACGTGCGCATCAACGCACGGTAGCCCCATTCAATGCTGACGAACTGGAAGAATTCTTTATCTTCCTGTCTCTCTCTCAATCCCTGCCATTTGTCCTTGCTCAGACGGATGTTGCCGGGATTGTTGTTTCTCAATCCTCTTGGTACACTCATTTCTTTTCCTCCTCTTCTAATCTTTAATTAATATCCGTTTTGCGGTTCTCTGTCACCGCATTTCTTTCTCTCACACCGTTTAAGCGCCAGTTCCAGTTTCAGGTCAGAATTAGTCTCCTTCAGTGTAAACAATTCATCCTGCACCTTACGGAGCCGGTCAGTCTGCTCCACAAACCGCTGTTCCTTCTCCGAAAGCTGCTTCTGCAGGAACTCGTTGTACTCCCGTAAAGCCTTGAACTCCTCAACATCCGCATGGGCATCCTCAATACGCGCATTGGTCTTGCGCGACATCCACCACTTAACAAGCTGCTTGATGCCCTCGATGCCACCGAGTGCGGTCACCAACATAATCCAATCATTCATTTCCATTTCTCCCGGTTTAACAATCGATACAAATTATAAGCACCCCCACATAAGCACAAGCAAACGCTGCCATCTCCGCCCAGAACAGCCATTTCCGGTATCTCAACATGATAACAACGGCTATCGGGAAAGCAACCGCAGGCAAGTACCACATACCGGAGAGACAAACCCAAAGAATTGTAGCTAATCCGGCTATTACTGTCCCTGCATAATGTACTTTGCTCTGAAATTCCTCCTTGAACAGCGGGGCTGTCCCGACGAACATCAGCCCACCGCAAGCAAGAAATGCCAAACATTGCAGGTTCTCCGATGAGCATTCAATCCACACCGGCATAAGCAGCATGGCAGGAACAATCATAGCTATCTGGAACAGCCATGCCGGACGATTCCGCTTCTTCAACTGATAGTAGGTATCAGACAAGCTCCAAGGCACTCCGCACACTCTCACCGCATACATTATGTACATAGTGAGCAAAAACAGCGACATAAAACATAAGTAAATCATAAGCTATCAATTTAAAGGTTGAACACTAATTTTTCAGGATAACCGGAAGTGTAATCATACGCTCCGACCTCCTCTTTCGTAGCAAGTCCCATAACCGCGGCCAGATGTTCCTGCGTGGCATTATAGCATTCCAGGGCATACAGTTCCAGTGCGGCCAGCATCTGCAAGGCAAGAGGAATGGGGATTACATACTTCACGGCATCATACCACAGCACGGTTGTCTCCTTGCCCGCAGCCTGCTCAATAGTGATTGAGTTTACCAGTCCTACCCGCGTATCCTTGTCAAGCCACATCCGCTTGCCGCCAAGCGTAAAGGAATTCACGGCATCAGACCCGTCGTAAACAGCAATTTCATTGACCTTCGCGCTCTTCACACCCTCCAAAGTCGGTTCATAGGGAGGGGTTAATTCACATTCGAGAATTTCCTTTGCAGACGCTGCCGGATGGGCTTCGTAAAATGCTTCCTGTTCCGCATTCAACGGTACCCAGGCTCCATCCAGGTAATCCTCATAGGTTGTACCCACTTCATAGTTTTCGTCCAGTTCAAAATCAAGACGGACAACTTTCTCCTCGGAATAAATATGTATATATTGCATTGTTGTTAAAGCCTATTTTTATTCATTATGATAAACCGGTAATTCGCTCTAATACCTAATGATGTAAGCGGTGCCGTATTTATTTCAGTAAATGAGCCCAGATAATCCGAAGATTTGAACATACGATACGGAGAAGAACTTTCCTGTGCTATCGCATACTTTCCGTCAGACGAAAGCCCCAAAGCAAAGCTATTGCCAATAACGGAATGCTTCAATGCCCAGGTTTTTCCGTAATCGGCGGATATACGTGCACCGGAATAAGAGTACCCTCCCTCTATAACCATATATTTCCCGTCATAGGATACAGCCAATGTACGGGCAGAGAAACTCGAATCGGCAATTTTAGTCCACGTCTTCCCATAATCCCCGGAATAATAGGCATAGTATAACTTTGATGAACTCTCCCTGTTGCAGCAACACAACATGTATTTGCCGTCACCGGAAATGGCAATCTTTGTGATAGGCCCCCTGAACATTTCACTGCTGAAAGTTTCTCCATAATCGGAAGATATAAACAGCTCATGGGTAGTATAATAGGGAGAATTTGACGCATATGCCACTACGTATCTGCCGGAATGGGACATTTCCACCCCCATGAGAGGCACGGTATTGTCTTTTAATCCATTGGAGACCCGCCATGTCTTCCCATAATCCCCGGAAAGCATCAAATCATATTTGTTATTGCTATTCCGACACACAATAGCGACCAGATTCCCCCTGCCGTTGCAGGCTATCGAGTACACGGAATAGCAATTATCAGGCTTGAAAGGTTCTGCCGTCTCCAGAAAATCCGTAGAACGCAATAATCCCACATTTGCCATATAGCACGAGCAATAGATATGCCTGCCGTCTCCGGACATGGCAATCCTCGTTCTATCGTTGCTGAAAAAGTATTCGTTTACATTAGGAAGGTCGGAAGGTTGTCTTCTGGTCCATGTCATTCCACAATCCTTGGAAATATCTATTAAGGCTTTACTGTCGGAGAATGCAATCACATACTGACCGTCCTTTATATTATTGCTTCGTCTTTTTAATACACTCATAAACCTTAGTCCCTTGTTTTTACGGATATTGAATAGGCGCCGGCTGCATAGCACCAGATACTAATCTCAAAGATATCTCCAGCGGAAACACTGATTGAAGTACCGGACATCGAAGTGAACGCGCCGGTATTGGGTATCGGCTGTGTGAATGCCGCCGATGCGACGCAGCGGATATACAAGTCATTGCCCACTGACATTCCGGAAGCAAGGCTGATGTTCGTGGCAGAACCCAACCTTGCAGTGATACTTCTCTTGGAAATTGGCAGGGAGGCCAGTGTCGTGACCGTATTCACACCGGTAACTGTCGGGTCACCGACACCTTGCGGGCCTTGTGGCCCGGTTGCCCCTTTAGCTCCGGCAGGGCCTTGAGGCCCGGTTGCACCCGTCGCGCCCTTCAAGTTCTTGAAAGCAAAGGCAAAGGTACGGGCCTGAACTGTTCCTCCAGGGGTAACGGTCACTGATGGAGTGCCGACATTGGCGTCTACCGTAGCAGTGGCACCGGTGATGCTTGCACTCGCTCCGGCAGGGCCCGTCGCACCTTTAGCTCCAGTAGCCCCGACAGCCCCCTTGAGATTCTTGAAAGCAAAGGAAAAGGTTCTGGCCAATGCGGTACCACCGAGAGAAACGGTCACGGAGGGCGTACCGATGTTGGCGTCTACCGTAGCAGTGGCACCAGTGATGGCGGCATTTGTACCTGCTGCACCGGCAGGACCTTGAACACCTTGGGCGCCTTTTGCACCGGTATCTCCTTTATCACCCTTGGGACCTTGTATTCCCTGTGGCCCGATTGCACCGGTTGCCCCCTTCTCGCCTTGCGGGCCCGTCGCACCGGTAGCGCCTTTTGGACCTTGCGCTCCTGTATCTCCCTTCTCGCCTTTATCGCCCTTTTCTCCTTGCAATTGTCCTTGACTTTGCCAATCACCGTTATACCAGGCATAATATGTATAAGGCAATGCAGTTCCAACGGAATAGAAACCAGTGATGTTTGACCCGTCAGGTACAGCAGTCTTTAAGGCATCAAGCGTATCGTAACGTCCAAGAAGGGTGAATGTATCTCCCGGCTTGCCTTTCACATAGATATCCGTCTTAACGTACTTTTTAGTGCCCTTATCCCATTGGTATACATAATGGTCTGCACCGATATAGGTAGGATGTTCTGCCGTATCAGTAGCACTCGCAGTGGCCGTTTCCGTATTTTTCTTGAGGGTAGCAAATTCAGTAACACGGGCAGTTTCCGCAGTGGCACGGTCGCTTTCAGCATTTACGCGTCCTGTCTCGGCTATCTGGCGGCTTGTCTCTGCACTTTTACGCGCATCCTCAGCTGTAATGCGGACAGTCTCGGAAGTAACACGCTTGTTTTCAGCCGTCACACGGGAACTTTCTGCTGTAACACGGTCTTTTTCGGCGTTGGCACGGCCCGCTTCGGCTTCCTGGCGTCCGGACTCGGCAGTACCCCGGGTAGTCTCGGCAGCTTTACGTCCGTCCTCGGCACTGACACGCTCGGATTCTGCATCTGCACGTCCGGATTCTGCTGTGATACGGGTAGTTTCGGAAGTCTGCCTTATAGTTTCAGCCCTGCCCCGCTCTGTCTCGGCTGTCTTCCGAGTACCTTCAGCCGCCACACGGTCTTTCTCCGAATTGATACGCGTGGATTCAGCCGATATGCGAGCACTTTCAGCAGAGGCACGCTTTGATTCCGCATCCTTACGCAGGTTTTCCGCAGAGACACGTCCCTCCTCGGCCTTACGTAGCTCTTCGGCAGCTTCCCTGGCGGGAGCGGACAACAGCTCTAGGGGAGCTTCGACGACCGACTCCTCCATACCGGAAAGGCGAAGTGCAGGCAGGCTCACAATGTCATCCAGAGAATTGACTATCTCAATATCACCGACACCCTGGGAATCTGCCAAGAGGGCTTTCCTGACCTCCTCGACAAGTTGGTTGAACTGGTTTGAATCCAATACCATACCATGTAGTTTTAAGGGTTGACCGAGTTAAGACGGTTAATTATGGCACGTTTCACCGCGGCTATGAGCCGGGAGTTCTTCACCACAAGTTCAAGGGCCTTGCAGTATCGCTCCGGAACCTCCACCGCATCGGTCGAGTAGTATATTTCCTTGGCCAGTTCCTCAAAGCCGATATCCAGCAGAATGCTGCCGTTGTACATCATCTCGTTGCCGACGGTCTCTGCAGTGTCGAAGGTCTGTCTACCGCCTTCGAAGGAGGTCTGCGCCTCGATTTTCTTAAAGTTGATTTTCATATTCAATATATTTAAATTGGTTGTTAGATATTCATCCAAGACAGATACCAGTTCCCCGAAACCCTCTTCATTACATGCCATTCATATCCCTTGATATTTGTACGGCTTGAGGCATTGGCGAATGTTCCAGCTGAAAAACTGATGGTATTTCCATTTGGCATCACCCATATTTCATGCCCGTCAGCAGAGGAAGGGAGGGTTATGGCACAGTTGCCGAAAAACAGTAAGGTATGGTCGATGGGCCGAATACTGTAGCGTGTGGTGGAAGAGAAGACAATATCGGTATTCCGGTAGACTCCCTGCGTCCTCACCTGTCCAGTTATATCCAGGATACCGGACGGTGCGTACATTCTGCTTACCATCACGTCGCCACCGAAATAACTCTCACCGGCAGATACATGCAGTGCCCTGTTGCGTCCCGGGATGGTTGCCGATATGGTGACTATCCCTTTGGAACTCGCATATCCCGCTTCATCGGCACTATAATGGTAGGGCCTTATCTGGACGGTATTGACTCCACCGTCCGACACTATCGCATGCAGATAGTAGCTCTTGCTGAGCTCGAACTGCGTGGTTCCGTCGGTAAGGTCGGTCACGAACGCTTTAGGATTGGTGGATATGCCATTACCGTGCAGGTACAGATAGTCACCTATCCGGCCGCCGGAGGCGTTTATCGTACCATTAGCAGTAATGTCGTTAAGGACGGCATTCGTACCGGAGATATTGCCTTTCAGAATAAGGTTGTTCGCGGTAATGTCGTTCAACACGGCATCACGGCCCGTTATGCTCCCTTTCAAGGTGAGGTTATTGGCAGTAATGTCATTCAGGGCAGCATCCGCACCGGATATGTCACCCTTCAATATGAGATTACTGGCCGTAATATCATTCAGTATGGCATCGGTGCCCGATATGATTCCCGTCAATGTCAGGTTGTTGGCCACGACATCATTAAGTATGGCGTCAATTCCTGAAATATTGCCTTTCAAAGTAAGGTTGTTCGCGGTAATGTCATTGAGGAAAAGGTTACCGCCCGCATCGACCACAAACCGCCCGTTGATAATGGTCTTGCCAGTAAAGTTTATCCGGTCGGCCTGAATCGTGGCATTGGATATGATATCCCCCGCTTCATCCTGCGTTATGAAGGAGCTGATTTGAGCACGCCTAACGATATCACCGTTGGGGTCGACCTTTTCCGCAAACATGGTGGCAATATTGCCTTCTGTAACTAGACCGGCTTTGTTGATATTGGTTATGTTGCCTTTGGAATCGAAGGTTATCTTCTGCACGAACTGGTCTATACGGCTGGCTGTCTGGCTGATGGCTGAGGTATGCTGTTCCACGGTACCCTTCAGGCTGTTTGTGGCACTCACCATGCTTTCTATCTTCTCGGCCGTCACATGGAAGCCGCCTGCATGGGCGGACATCCTGCCATCCAGGTCAGAGACAGACGCACTGAAGTCTGCACGAAGCTCGCGGGCCGATATGCCGATGGCAGACTTGTATGCTTCGGTGATTCCCGTCTCAAGGTCTGCAAGACCGGACGTGAATTCTGCTTTCAGACCACGGGCGGAGATGTCGATAGCAGAGGTGTATTCTTGCGTTATACGACTCTCAGTATTCGTCAGGTCCTCCGTGAACTTCGCTTCAAGGTTGCGCGCGGTAAGCAGGAATTCACTGTGATACTCTTCAAGCTTGCCTGCCGTGCTTCTGATTTCGTCAAGGTTCGCCTGAATCTTCTTGTCTGTAAGTTCAAAACGCATATTGAATTCCTCGCGCAAGTCAGCAAGAGCATCATCGGTTAGCGTAAGTGCATACAAGTACATGTCACCGGTAAAGGACATATAGAAATTACCGGTACCGTTCCACTTGCCGGTTATCTCCATCTGCTTGAATTCGGTACCGGGATACAAGTCCTTAGAAAAGGAAATCGGGGTGTATTCCTCAAAACCTTCTTCCTTCTCGTTCTTGAAATGGAAGGCAAGAGTGCCGGGGCGCTTCACCAGATACTTGAAAGAGATAGTGAACTGCCGGGGGCGCTTGAGTTCGTCGAAGGTCTCAAAATCCGGATGACGGTAAAAGTCTGAATTGGCCTGCTCGATATAGCTGTTCTTAAGGCGCAGCACATTCTTTGCGCGTTCGCTTACTATATCGGCGAAAGATTCCTTGTTCGCATAGAAGTTACTGTTGAAGTACAGCAGCCGGCCGCCAGCTCGGAAGATGCGTATGTTGCTGCTACCGGTCCAGTACTGCATGTCAGCGGCAAAAGACGCATTGTTAAGGTAATTGTTCAGGGCATTGATTTCATCACGCACGGATGAGATTTCAGACTTGATAAGTCCTTCAATGACAGTGAACATTGTCAGGATGTCCTCACCGGCCATAGTAAGGAATCGCCCTTTGATTTCTACGCCACCTTCCGGTGTGTACTTGATGTAAGTGCTCTCATCACGGGCGCCGATATAGGAAGTACCGTACACTTTCATGTAGGCATGCCCGGTGGATTTGTCAACACCGAAGGAGATTACATCTTTCCCCGTTAGGTTGAAGTCGTCAATGCCGGTGTAGAAAGTTATAGACGGGGATGTCTCGTTGGTAGACGATAGCACGATTGCGCTTTGAAGGTCTACATCTGTACGGTGGCCCAATCCTATAATATCGTCACCTGCTTGGGGGATATCACTACCTTCATCACAGATGGCCTTGGATAAGTCAATATAGTCACGTCCCACAGCCATGACCTCACGCCAATAGTAGCGGTTGGAGGCGTTCAGGGTAGTCCCTTCGACGATGTTGCACTCCTTTGCTTGCGCCAGCGAGCCTACACTAAATTCGTTTGCTATCGCTTCACCTTCCTGCTCGGCAAGGAAATAGCAGCGGTAGGCATCTTCCAGTTCCTCCACGCGGATGCACTTCATACCGGCATGGGTGATTATCTGTTCACCGCCTACATGGGTGGCTTTCTTAACCTGCAGTTCTTCAAAGACGGCCTTTATCTTCACATACAGACGGTCAACGACAGCTTGGGAAGTACCGTCTTCACGGACGGTAATACCACTGCCATTCTTGCCTATCAAAAGGCCTTTTAAGAATGTGATAACCTCCTCCGCTACGTCGCTTGCATCCTTTCTCAAGAACATTCTTAGGGTACGTAAAGCAGAGAATACATTGAAGTTGCTTGCGGCCGTAGCGTCGTTGGTCTTGATGACATAGATGTTGCTTCCTCCCGAACCGGTGAAGGTCTGTCCCTTAAAAGTCAACTCTTCGACTTGCGTTTCAATATCGGAAAGGCGGGAATAGGCGGTGCTTTCGCCAATCGTATACTGCGGGGAATCGTAAGGCTTGTCGAGGTTGATTTCAAAGCCGATGACACGGGACAAGCGCCCGTCCTTGAAGTAGGCAGGATTGACAAGGTTGATGCGCTGTCCTATGTCAAAGCTGTGATTTATTTGGTCTTTGTGCACCCAGATGGAGTTGAGCGTAGCCGTATAGGTGCCGTCGTCGATGCAGGTCTTTGCCACGTACTTCCTGGCGGCTTCAAGCAGTTCCTGCTCGGCAGTAGCAACCAACCCAAGTTCGGTTATCTTCTCGGCATTCCAACCAGACAGTACATACTTGTCACCTTTTGAAGGGAACAACACTTCATCCGGCAAGGAACGGCCGTAGTCTTCATTCTGTACAATCTCCCAAAGCTGGGCATCAGGATTCCATGTGCCGTCGTCGTTCTTTTCGGTCAAACCAAGAGGATTAAAAGCTACGCCGAACTCCATGCCGTTGAGCTTGCCGGACTCGAACTTGATTTTGAGTTCCTGACCCTCAAGAATGTATTCCTTCGAGAAGCTTATTCCGGTATCAGTAAAACGGTAGAAGGTAGCTTTAGTATTCGTGCCATCCTCGTTGTTCACCTCACTTTCATAAGAGCTTACATCGGTAATCTCCCCTACCCGTTTCGGATATATGTCGTCGAATACAACAACTGCTTCGATAGCTTCCAAATCGCTCAACCCCTCGCGGGCGTCTACGTATGGAGTGCCTGCCGGAAGCATAAGGCGCTTCTGAACGATACCGTTGACAACAGTGGTCTGGTCTACCGGGCGATAGTTGGTAGGGATGTTTCTTGTTGAACCGAACGCATAGATTCTTGTGGCATAAGTACCCTTGCTGTCACTCCGGCTCATGTCCTTGGCTTCCTTATCCAGTTCTATCTTAACAGCGTCGGAGAACTCACAGCGTCCGAAGTTGATGACATGGTCCGTTACCCAACAATCACAACCCCAGTTATCAGCCATGCTGAACATAGCATCAATGAGGTTGGTATTGTCATAGGTCATCAATTTGGAGGAGTTCTCGACACTATCGTCAATGGAAAACACGAAGTCTTTTCCCTCATATTTATAACCAAGAGCTTTCAAATTGCGAAGGAATACACCCATCTGGACATCCAGTGAAGCGGTAAGGGACCAGGACGCTTCCAGTCCTCCGTACTCCGGGGTGTACTTGAATATCTTTGTTTTCCACTTGAAATAGTAAGCGTCAAAACGAAGTTCATAGGAGTAGCCTCCGTTCTTGTAGGTCGGATAGGGAATATCTACAATCTGATAGATTTTTGCCAATTTACCGCCCATGGAGGCATCGAGTACCCCACGCAAGTCAACGTAATCACCTACTTGGAAATCGACTGGGGACAGAGTATTAAAAGGTAGTACGACATAGTCCTCTTTCATTAAAGAGAACTTGCCTTTTGCACCGGGATTGATACCAGTTGAAAAGCGGGTATTGCCTTGTATGTCCTTAATATCTATCATGTAAACAAAGGTCGGACATAAAAAAAAGAAGCCCTAAAAATTAGAGCTTCCATACACGACAATGAATTTAATGTCGTAAATTTCTAGCCTACAACACGGTTAGATGGATTGTACTCACAGAATTTGGCTGATATTTTCCCAAATGTCCGGTCTAAGCTTTGGGCATAAGAAACGCTCTTTCCTAAATATAGCAAATGATAAATATCACTACTGTTCTCAGGAATCTGAATATCAATTTTACCTTTGTAAAGTTCTTCATAAAAAGCTGTTTTCTTTGCCTGATAATCGGCAGGAGAATCACCTTCTACTGTAAAAACAAGAGTTAACTCACGCTCATCAAGCTTGGGGTTATCCATAAGAACTTGTTTCCCATGTTCCAAGCGTGATTTATTCTCTATAAACTCTTTCAGAGGTACCGGTGCTCCCAGTACATCAAGAAAGTTATCTCCCATTCTAACACCCCACTCTTTTAGGGCTTCTCTTCCGTTTATTATTAATTCTGCCATAACTATTATAGATTCTTTATATCCTGCTTGATATCATTTGTATTATCGAGTATTCGCGGACTATTTTTGGCAAGAATAACAGAGTTTTCAAGTATATCTCTACGGTCCATGTTACCTTCTACTTGGAATGTTCTCATTTCATCTACGATTCTTTCCATATTGGAGACTTTATCGGTCAATGCCTTTATGTCCTCTGTCGGGAAAACAACATGTACCTGCGACTGATAGCCGCTCGCTATTGTCTCTTTGGCTCTATCTGCGAAATTAGGAGTTCCAGATAACAAAGCTGGGACATCCCCGCTTCTAAGATTGAGCAATGAAAGTTTGCCATTGATGGATGAAAGTAAACCGGTCTGTTGAATGGACTGGTTCTTTATTTCTTCCCCGGCAACCTGCAAAGCTGTAAAACGTCCGTTAAGTTCTTCGCCGGTATCTTGTGACATGGCTTCAAAACCCTTACTACTCGCCTGCTGTGAAAACATGGTTCCAAAGAACTGGTTGATGGCATCAACTTCTTTCTTCATGTCGTCAACCATCGTCTGTTTCATGGAGTCGAGGAGCTGCTTTTCTTCGGAAGTCAAGTCGTCATCTCCCATGGCCTTTTTCCACTCATTGTACCACTTCTGCATCTGCGGTTTGAAGTTCTCCACATACATGGCCTTAATCAAAGCCTTGCGCATGTATTCGCTCATGTCATCGGAAATATCCTCCGCTGTGGCCTCTATATCGCACAAGGAATTCAGAATACCATCAGAGAACGACTCCCATTCCTGCTCAGCTTCATTACGGGCGTTCTCCGCTTCCTGGGCGGCTTCTTCCGCACGGTTGATGGCTCCCGTATCAAGAGTGGGGAAAAGCTTGTTAGCCGCATCCACAATGTCGACACCGGCTTTCTGAATTTCGGCTATCATCTCGTCCAGAGTCTTGCGCTCGGCCGTATCAATGGCACCGTCTTTCATAAATTCCGTATATTTGTCATACCAGGCCTGAATCTGAGGCTGGAGCTGGGCAGTAAACATGGAATCCACCAAGGCATTGCGCATATATTGATAGATATTGTCGGCTATGTCCTCGGCGGTAGCTTCTGCGTCATAGAGCACACTCTTGATACTGTCGGAGAAAGAGTTGAACGCTTTCCTTACCTCCTCTCCAGAGTCTTTCCACGCGTCACTGATTTCCCCGGCAGCATCGGCGACCTCCTTGCTCAACCCGTCAATGTCATTCTTGATGTTTGTACGCTCTTCATCGGTTACAAGTCCATCCTCTGAGTATTCCTTCCATTTTTCCCAGATGGCCTTGATACGCGGTTCGTACTGTTCAAGGTACATTGCCTCAATAAGCTCTTTCCGCATGGAATCGGAGATATTCTTGGCAACAGTCTCAGCAGTAACTTCCGTATCATACAAGGAACTTAATATCCCATCGGAGAATGATTTGAATTCCTCCTCAAGTTCTTTCTTTAGGTTGCTCTCAGTAATGCCAAGAGTATCACTCAGAATATCCTTAGCGGCCGTAATGTCGTTAGCCAACTTCTCCGCTTCGTTTCTTAACGCATCCTTTTCAGCGCCGGTTATGTCACCGTCAGACATGGCTTCCTGAACCTTCTTGTATAACTCCTCTATCTGCGGTTGGAAGCTATCAGTGAACATCTTATCAACCATCTGCTGACGGATGTACTCAAAGATGTTGTCTGTCACATCCTCGGCAGTGGCTTCGACAGAGGACATGGCAGACTTGACGCTATCAACAAACGACTGCAAGTCTTCGGCGTTCTTCAGCTTGTCAGCAAACAAACTATTAACGTCCTCTACGCCCTTCATCATCTGCTCAATGTATTGGTCAATCTGAGAGCCGAGTTGTGCCATGTCACTCTCGGACAATCCGTCTTTGGAAAGCCCCTCAAAGGTCTTGTACAACTCTTCCATCTTGCTCTTGTACTCCTTTTCATACAGAGCGTTAATCATTGCCTGACGGAAGTAATCATAGATATTATCAGAAACATCCTTGGCCGTCACATCAAGGGAAGTAAGAGAACTCTGCATACTACCGATGAAATCCTCATAGTTATCCGTGCTACTGTCGGTATCCTCTTTGGTCCATCCGAAAATTTCCGCAAGCTTGTCACGTTCGGCAAGTGCGGAACCGGCAATTGCGTCATACTGCTTCCGAAGAGCCTCCATCTCCTCCTTCGTAATGCCTCCTTGGTCTTTATTGGCCTGGGCAAAGGCATCGTACCACGTTTGAAGGTCCTCGGTAAATTTGTTGCCTACCATTGTGGTAAGCACGGCACGCTGCATATATCCGCTGAAACTGTCAGAAAAGTCTTTCGCGGAACTGCCCATATCCATGAGGGTATCCACAAAACTGTCGAAAACGCTATCGAACGTTGTCTGTGTCAGTTGTTCACTAATCTGGTTCTGAATATCCTCAATCCTTTCCTCTCCATCTATAATGCCGTTCAAATATTCTTGCACGTCACCGTCCATCTTCGCCCAGAAGGCAGGAGCTTCGGATTTAAGTTTCTCCAATTGCTCAACAGTGAGGTCAAACAGTCCGGTCATTCTTCCGGTCCCGATAAGCTCTTTGGCGGCATTGACTGACATGTCGAGTGCGTCGGCAATGTCCTGCCAGTCGCTTGACGAGGTGTTCTTTGCCATCCGCTTGCCAATGGAATGGGAACCGGCAGATGCACCGGAATTAAGACGCTCTTTTCCCAGCAGGCGATATGCCTCAATCTGCTTTTCAACAAGGCCAAGCGCCTCTTCTCCGACCTTATCCGCTTCCATACCGTAGGAAATGCCGATATATTCCAGTTTCTTGTCTATCAGCTCATCCCATATCTCATTGAGTTTGTTATATTCCTCAACCATCTCATTATAGTGGGAATAATCGGCACCGAACATCCCGTCCAACGCGGACACTACAGAGGAAATTCCAGAAACCGCACTCATTGCGCCTCCGACAATATCACCCGACATGATTTGCCCGAACCCGGATGCCGTTTGTCCTAAGCCGCCAAGCGCATCAATGGCACTTGTTATCTTGCTATCGTCAAATCCGAATATGTCGGCGATACTTGAGCCGAACTCATTCAATGCAGGAGCAAAAGACGTCACAGTATTTCCTACATCGGTGATGCCTTGACTGATTTTTTTGGAATCGTTGCCACCCTTTTTTATGGCTTCTATCCCTTTCTTCAAGTCAGAGACGAAAGCCTGCCACGGTGATTTTCCTTTAAGTTCATCCTTTAACCCTTTGATTGCGTCTGTAACATCCTTGATGGATATTTCCCCTTTTTCTATCCTTTCAATGTCTTTATCGGTAAAGCCTATTCCTTTCAAATCAGCAATAGAAATGTCTTTATCAGTACCGGACATGTATTTAATAAGGATTTCGTATTTGTCAATGATGGACTGAATAGCGGAAACGGACTTATTGCCGGCATCTTCAAAGAGGTCTGCCATCGCCTTTGTGGAGTGGCCGAACTGTTCATCAAGCTGTTCAAGAGCCTTGTTCTTTTGGGCTACCTTGGAAGAGTACTCCGGGCTGTCGGTTTGCAGTTTGGCTATCTCGTCATTGTACTTCTGAATAAGATTTTTGCGCTTTTCCTGATAGTTTCCGTACTCAATGAAGTATTCCTGCCATGCTTTTTTGTCGGCTTCAAGTTTGGCTTTACTTGTTGAATCAATATCGCTTTCTCTTTTTTTAGCGGCATTAGAAGCCCATGTGCCAAGTTTCTCCTCTTGTTTATCTGTCAGTTTTCCACCTTGCTCCGTTTCCCAATCCTTGCGCTGTTTTTTAATAGCATCCAGTTCTTTTTGATAGTCCAAGTCAATCTGAGCCAGCTTCTTTTCAGTGCCATCCTCCATGAGGTTGATTTCATCCTGCTGGTTTTTCCGACGAATGGAAAAGAGTTGTTCGGTAAGCAGTTCTTGCTGTTTGAGTTGCTTGGCGGCTGCTTTCTTGGCTTGATTTTCCTGCTTAGTCAACGAGCTTCCAGTGATGCCACCTAAATCTTTATAGGCTTTCTCTTTTGATAGCATATCTTCACGGGCCTTTTTTACCTGTTCCGATGTTGCTTGTTGGTCTTTTAAAAGAACTTCATAACCTTTCTTTGCCTTTTCCCAATCGGATTTGGCTTTCGCAAGGTCTTGCTGGTAGGTTGAGGTTTTACGTGACTTTAACTCCGATTCAAGTATATCTATTCTACTTTGCAATTCAGATTCAGTAGTCGCACCTTTCAAAGAACCAATGCCTACATTCAAAGAATACCACTTATTATTCTTTCTTGCTTGTTGAAGGCGCTTCATTTCATTCAGTTCTGACTTTATCTGAATATCAGTATTTTTCTTTAAATCAAGTTGCCATTGAGCGAGTTCATCTGAGCGGACTTCTTTTTGATAACTTGTGAAAATGTTTTTTTCTTCATCCAACTTTGATTTCAAAGTAGATAAAGTTTCATTCCTATATTTGTCAGCAAGTTCTTTCTCTGATTCATTCAAACTGTTTTTATGAAAATTCGGGTCTTCTCCGAACCTTTTCCATAATCCGATAACCTGTTCGTATTCACCAATTAGTTTTTTAGAGTTGTTGTAATTAATTTTATTCTCTTCTACGTTCCTCTTTCCAGCTTCCTCATTGTATTCTTTCCATAAAGCTATCAAGTCTCTAATATGTCCTTTTTCATCTATGTATTTTTGGAAGAGAGCGGGATATTCATTCTTTATTGCATCCATTGCCTTCACCCTATCCATAGAAGAGGTATATTCATTTTGAAGGGTAGAAATCAATTCTTCAAGCCTTTGTTTATGTTCTTGCTCTTTTTTAATAGACTGTTTCTTTTGCTCGTCAAATCTTTTTTGCGCTTTCTCCACCGCGGTTGTCGAATCGTGGAAAGCCCACATTGCAGCACCAAGCCCAATAACGGCAGTAGCCAACAAAACATAAGGATTAGTAAGCATTGCAGCGTTTAAAGCTAACTGCGCTTTTCGTGCCAATAAACGGGCATTGGTAAGTCCAATCTCCACAAGGGTATGCTTACTTTCAGCAGCAGTAACAAGCATCACTGCGGTCCGGTATGTACCATAAGTAACCACTAATCCAGCCAAGACCTTCCCTACTGTTTCATAATTCTGAATCAACGAAGTTGTCATTTGAATACCGTCCATGATAACACTTTCCGACTTAGTTCCCAATTCGTTAAACACGGAATTCAAAGCATCCTGCATCATAGACAACTGACCATTGATAGTCTTTGAAGCATTCTCAGACATATTATAGAACTTACCACCTGCGGAAGTTGCATCAATGAATGCCTGTTGAACCATTTCAGCGGAAACAGCACCTTTGGACATTTCATCTTTCAAAGTTGCGATAGATTTTCCGGTCTTTTCGGAGATAATCTGTAACGGGTTGAATCCAGCGTTTATCATTTGATTCAAATCCTGCCCCATAAGTTTACCTGCTGCTGACATCTGTGAAAATGCCAAAGTCAGCGAATTAAACTTACCGGATTCTCCCATAGAAATATCACTAATGGCTTTCAAGTATTTGATAGTGTCTTCTGCTTGTATGTTAAATCCAAGCATCATCTTTTCTGCTCCAACCATATCTGACATGGTAAGTGGAGAAATCCTAGCCAGTTCCTTGATTTGCGGAATCAGTCGCCCCACCATATCCTTTCCAACCATAGTCTCAATAGCGGTCTGCATGGATTGAAATTCGCCACGAACACGAATCATTTCAGAACCTAATGCCTTTAATACTCCAGCACCACCAATAACCGCCAATGCTTTTTTCCAAGAAATAGCGATACCATTATTACTTTCTACGATTTCCTTAGCACTATCATTGTAAAGGGCGTATTCATCCCGGAGTTTCTTTACGGAAAGACGCGCTTCGGCTTGTTGTTGGGTAAGTCCAAATAAAGCCGCCTTTTCCTCATCAAGAGCTTTGTGGGCAGCATTGTATTCTTCTAACTTACTATTTGCTGATAACGGATTCCTTTTCAATGCTATACGATAAGCATCCCCAAGTCGTTTTACATCCGCTTCAATATCCTTAACTACCGCTTTTTGAGCAAGAATCTTCTCTGTGAATCCATTCACTACCTGAGAAGCATCGAAGATTTTCCTTTTGAATCCCGTTTCCATCTCTGCTCCAGCTTTAGCTGCATTAGTCACCAACTCATCCAATCTTTGGTTGGATGCAGCAAGTTGGGCATTCAAAGCCTTAAAAGCGGCAGGAGACCGTGTGCCATCCATGCTCATTAACTCTTGTTTTAACTTCGCAATTTCATTACGAAGCCTTACAACTTCTTCCCAGTCACTACCCACCTTAAAATATAATTTCGCCATATCTATTTCTTTTTCCTACGATTAGCCAATTCCTTACCACTGATTCTATTCACCTTTTGACCACTGACACTATGAAGTTTATCCCGTTGCATCATCAACAGATTCCTATAAGGGATAACCTCAAACACTTCTGTATAACTCAAATGCAGCGTGTCAATCAAATGGGCTATCTGCCCGAAGAACGTTGTGTTTCCTACTGTTTCGGTCTTGCTGCCAGCATCGACACGTTCCTCATCGAGCTGACACACTGAAAAGCCGATATATCCATCATAGAGAAACAGACTTCCAAGGCATCTTTGACTTCTTCAAAAGTGCCGTTCTCCAATTCTTTGACCAAACTATCATTCCCGCAGATGAAGCATGAAATACCTTTCAGCATATCTTCAGTAGCTTCAGGAAGCTCTTTAATAGCCTCCATGATATTATCTCCTCTCAGGGCGATATCGGAAAAATGATGAATGGCACGACAGATAATTTTAATTGTAGGAGGTTTAATGGTATAAACGATTCCACCTATCCCTACATTTTTAAAATCCAGCCCTAATAGGGCATCAGAAACCGTTTTTGCTGCTTGATTATTCATAACATTAAATTAAAAAGGCGGTGAGCAACCACCCACCGCCATCTGAAAACAATCCTTTTACTGAAAAATTATCAACCTTCCGGCACTACAACTTCCGATTCGTCAAACCACTTTTCGGAAGCCAATCCATCTACACCTGTGGAAAGGGGAACGGCCGAAACAGCCAATCCGACAGCCTTATCGGTATTAGAGCCACGGGCATTGATAGCCGCTTTCGGAAACACAACATAAACTCCGTCTTTGGTTTTACCAATCACACATTTATGAATAGGCTTATACTTGCCTCTTTCCCAATTCTTTTCTGTGGCTTTACCACCTTGTAAATCAGCCTTTGTAGCATAATCATACTCACCAATGGTGAAGTTGATTTTCACCTCACCCGGTTCAGACGTTTCCCGGTAGTACTCACCAGTCAAAGCGTTTTTGTAACGAGTTACACTTGCCTCTGCTTCTTCGTATTGATACGTGTCACCATGCACATTCTTGACCCGCTTCGTTGCTGCGTTTTTCAAGATGGTGGCTACTTCTGCGCCTGTTAATCCGGCAGCTGGAGTAGTAACCGTTTTAATCGGTTCTGCATAATACAGTTCGTCAATTTCTACTGCTGTAATCATATCATTTTACATTTAATACATTAAACAAAATTCTCACATTCACATAATGACACTTCAAAGCTGTGTCCGCTTCTGTACCGATAGAATCAATAGAGTAACGATATGTCATACCATCATAGGTGCTTACTACATCATCAAACAGCTTGCCAGTCTTTCTTTCAAGTTCGTTAAGCCGGATTGTGTTCGCTTCATTCTCGCTTAAATTGGGTACACATAGATTCACTTCTGCGAAAGATTTCTTCCAATAAGTTCCCGGCTGTTGTTTCTTCGTGTGGATGACAATCCTTTCGGACTTCAATTCACCCGTCAGCGTTTCTCCTGCTGGTACTATGTCTATTCCGAAAATCTTGCAGTCCCGGTAGAGGATGTTTCCTATGTCGGTGGTTACTATCATCGTTCAAATCTATCTTTCAATCTTTTTTCTGTCCTTATCGCTGCACTTCCTGCAACTTCAAATCCTTTGGATTCCACGAATGAAGCATAATCAGCTTCGTTTTTCAGAATTAAGCCATCTTCATTAACCTCATAATCATTCGATTCTCTCAAATGTTTTGTGTGGTCTTGATAGTTTCCGGTAGCTTTTGCATCTTCAACAAATGCCTCTCCCTCTTCTTTCATGCCAGCAACGACTTCGCTTGTTCCGTCCTCAAAGAACTGGTCAACATCCGAAAAGTCTGCATCTATTCCAACCATATTACTCTATAGGAAAAATAGTTTGTTTCCAAAGGGCTTTTAGCAACTCCTTCACCTCTTATGCTTCCATCGGCATTCAAACAACGAACCTCTGCACCTGCTTCAACCTTTGACGGCTTGTCAAAGACTACCTTGTACTTGAAATCATACAAAGCACCATTGATAGATACTTTCTTTTCCGCACTCACATCATCACAACGGCATCTGCATATATCCTGCCAGCTCTCACCACCTGTGCTGGGAATAGGTCTGCCGAACTCATCCTTATCCATCGGGGTGATAACCTTAACCTGCAATATGTGGGGAGCGAATATCATAAGAAAGTCACTTTAGGTTTGTTACTCAGTTCGTCTTTCAAACCGTACTGTTTGCACAGCCATGAGTACAATTTCATTAGGCTATCAACATAATTAGACCAAGACACAGAAAATCCGCTTTCGCTGACCGAAGATGGATTTTGTATCATCCACGGAATTTGCTTTGCACAAGCGACCTCTAATCTTGCCCGATTTTCCTCGGCAAAAGGTTCTTCACCATCCAATCCCGTTCTTGAAAGTATATTTTCAACTACAAGATTAGACGGGGTGTTCTTATCAAATACGCTTAGTACAAACTCCTTGTTACTCATGGCTGCTATCATTCAATATGGTGTAATCAGTTTACTATATGCGGTATAGCTATAATGCGTACAATGTTTAGATTTATAGATGTATCTGAACGGACATTTGGGAACATTAATTCGTATCCCTTGAATAGCCGCTTCCTCTTTCATCGAACACATCATAGCCGGGTTATTTGCAACCAAGAAGACGGGGGGTGTCATGGTCAGTACAACACAATCAGCCGGAACCGTTTCCAAAGTGATAAACTGAATATCCGGCAGACCAACATCAACCGATGGATTCACGTATTCACACTTAGGAGATTCCACACTTGATGCCTGCACGCTCAACGAAACCAAAGACATCATTAAAAAGCCACACATGGCAAAAATAAAATTCTTCATTTCTTTTCTGATTTATAAAATTAGACAATGGAAGGGTAGAAGCACTACCCTATCCTTTTACTCGATACCTAATGCTTCTTTCAGTTTGGCTGTTGATTCTTCATCCAGTTCTGCAACCTTAGCCAAAAGAGTTTCCTCTTTCATATTGCCGGAAGCCTGCGCACCGATAGACTTCAAAGCGTCAACCAAAGCCTTCTTCTCAAACTCCTTTTCAAAGAGGGAGATTTTCACCTCCTTCTTTTCTTCAGGGGGTTTCACTTCGGTATTTTTTGCCTCAATCCGTTCAGCAAGTCTGCGGCTTTCCATATCCAGCACACGGGCTTCCTCACCGACTTCAATCACTTCACCGGGAGTATAATACTTTCCGGTGAACTTGTCGCGGAAAACTGATATAACCTTTACTTTCATATCCTACCCCCCCCTTATGCTGATTGGATGGATGCAATTTCGCTCAAATCGAAATTGGTTATCAAATCTGGATTGGAAATCTGCGGAATCCACTCTGCCGTATATTCCATGTAGCGACCGTTTTTGTCACGGTAGTTAGAGATAAGCATCTGCCCCTCTGACGGGATATAAGTACGTCCTTGTACTGGGTCTGTCGCTTCATACGGGGTATGATGGCGCATATAACCAATGTTGTCAGAAGGTAACAGAGTAATACGGTTATCCGCGTAAATCTGCACATTCTTTCCCGTCTGGTCTTTCACGTAGTCCTCCTTGATTTCAATACGCGGCAAACCGATGCCGGTGAACACTTCGGAAGCCAAAGAAGAGGAAACCAGTCCCGTACTCAACTTCATCTCATTAGTACCAAGAATCATCTTGTACTGTTCACCAAATTCGGATGAACCAAGCACGAACTTGTTGAAAGATGCACGAGTCATAACCATCTTGGCATAAACGCCATAGTCCGGTGCCAAGGAATGGAGTTTCTCTCTCAAATAAGAGATGAACATATTCTTTCCGTCCACAACCACATCTCCACTTGTCGGCTTGATAAAGTTGAACGGAAGGGTAATCTCCAGCAGTTTATTATTGGTCTGACCGGAAGTGATTGCGGCATCCTTGTTGTAAACTGTAGCTTCACCAGTCATAAGCAATGCACCAAGAATAATATCCATACGCTTGTGAGCAGCAAGGGTAATCTGACGGTAATCATCCGCTAGGAAATTTACAATCTCTTCCATTGCAGCCTTTTGGTCTGCCGGTTTAGCTGCATTGAACTTGTCAATCAAATCCTGCAATTCGGAAAGACGGTCAATAGACATCTGATAAGCATCACCCAAATAGGCAATCTCACCATATCCGGAACCGATGTTCCGACGTTCACGGATGGGTTTCTCTCCAAAACGCGAATTAATGGAACCTGCCATTACTCCGGTTACAGAACCGATATAATCCTTGAACACACGAGTAGTTACTCTGCGGAAAGTAAGATACTGTTGCCAATAGATTGTGTCCTTGCGTGTCTGGTTCACACGTCTGATGATAGCGGAAACAATGTTCGCGTCATCGAATAATGTTTGAATCGTTAAAAACATATCCTACCTCCTTACTCGTTAAATTCAAACCATCCCTTCATGTTGGCTTTATCGTTCTCGGAGAACGGCATAACCAATTTTGAGGGTTCAATTTCTGCGGCTGTACGAAGCAATGAAACCAATGTGATTCCGTCCTCAACCTTTGTACGGTTAAACAGAGCCGAATTAGCCACGGGCTTCTGCTTCAAGCCATCAACCGCAACCGCCTCAAAGAGTACCGTATCTCTGGCTATGTCCTCACCAAAAGCAGCCTTGATAGTCAATACATCATACACTTTGTTGGTCTTGTCAATAGCCGTTACTTCCGCACCTTTCGTACCACTTCCGATGAACATACCCGCGTATGCCAAAGAGTTCTTGGCTACCTTAATGGACAATGCAGTATCACCGGTTGCGTATGCTTCCACTACTTCCACATTGATTACCGCATAAGCGAACTTGTTTTTCAAGTCCGCACAAATCGGTGTAAATCCGGGAAGAAAACTTCCCACTACCAGGTTCTGCGTGTCGAGTTTGAACGGACCACGTCTACGAATACCGGTCTGGACATCGTAGCGTTCCTCTTGCTCAACGGGCGGAACCAAGTCATACTTAAATCCTGCTGACATAATTAATTCTTGTTTTGTTCAACAATAGTTTTCGTTCCCTCATCAATCATCTTAGCGATAGATTCAGATTCTTTCTCAATCTTCGCTTCCGCTGATTCGGGAGGGGTCACGCCTTTGAAGCCGTCATTTGCGAACTCCTGTTTCAAGTCCTTGAAATAAGTATCCAAGTCCTCATCGTCTTTGATGGCGCATCGCTTGGCGTAGTTTTCGGGAATACCATACTCCTTAGCCTTTGCCAAAATCTGCTGGCTACGTGTTGCCTGAGCCTTCTCCGTTTCAAACTGTGTTAGCTTGTCAGAAAGGCTCTTGTTGGAATCAATTAAGGCTTGCGCCCATGCAGGCACATCGTCTTTATTCTCTTCCGTTTTGATGGTTGTGGTAGTATTGGTAGTCTCGATTGGCTTTCCGTCTTTCAGTCCATGCCTTTTCTCATAGTTCGCAATTGACGAAGTTTGCGCTTGTCCTGCACGGAAATCACCATAGGAATTAAGCACGTCCGAAAAGCTGATACCCTCAACAATGGAGTTTACCTTTGTCTCGTCCGTTACACCCTCTGCCTTTTTAGTGGCAATTCGGGTTAAGATAGCAGTGTCCACCCCAGAGAATTTCTGTTGTAGTCCTGCTAAGATTTGTTCTAAGATTGTCATACCGTATGAATTTGATTTATAAATTTCTACGGTAAATTTCGCTATTTATAAAGAGGGTGAGAAATAATCAGATAGGTGATACACGACAATAAAACGATTGTCGTAAAATGGTATAAAAAAAGGCGTGAAACCGAATGAATCACGCCTAAAATATATCACGACAAAAACTTATACTTATACTCCCAACACTATATTTGCATCAATATTTAGCTTCCGGCTTATCTCACGAGCAACTTTCAAGGTTGGTTCACATTTACCAGATATATAATCACTTAATCGTGATGGGCTGACACCAACTAACTTTGCAAGTGATTTTTGATTAAGCCCCATTTCGTACATACGAAGTTTAAGAACATCCACAAGTGTTGGTTCTCCCAATGCAAAATGTTCTTCGGAATAATCAGCAACCAAATTAGAAAGAAGCTCCAATTCTATGCTATTTGGGTCATTCAAAGGAGTATCATCTTTCACTAATGGAAGAAGTTCCTCTACTCTTTTCACCGCCCATTCATATTGGGCTTGATTTTCTATCTTTGTCATAATCCTAAATATTAGCGCAATCTATTCTATCATATTCTTTATGAGTACCAATAAAGCGAATATACACAAACTGAATAGTGAATTTAATCACTACTACCAAACGATAGTTGTTGCCTTTGATGTTGAAAACATAGTGTTGATTACCTACATTATCAACGCTATTAAACGTTTTCTTAATATCGGCAAAACAGGTCCACTTACTTCTTTTCACAATGGTAGTCCATTCTTGCAAAGCGACCTTTGAATCGGGATGGTTCTCTGCATATTCTTTTAATGCTTGTTCGGTAAATATTCTCATTGGTTACTCAATTATCGTGTGACAAAAATACATATATAATTCTATGATTCAAAATTATATTCTAATATTTACAATTTAAAGAGCAAAAAAATAGCGGCAACTCCAAAGAGTCACCACTAACTATCCTATTTTCCCTATCAAAAAATTATAAATCCCGTAATTTTTCTGACTAAGAAGCGTTTTTCTGTTCCTTATTTCCGATTTGCTCATTCTTTGCCCCTTGTTCCTCCTTGATTTCTGTAAGCTCCTCTTCTACCCTATCAGCATTTCCGGCAAACATGATACCTTCACGTGTTGACCAAATTCCACCACTGACAGCGGAAACGGCAGTAGTCACCTTATCATTCAAATCATCAATCATATATGGAACCAGTTCTGTTTCTATGTCAATGGTCTGCGATGCCTTGCTAAACTCGGTTGGATTGATAGAGCCTAAAGCGGAAACAATGAAATTTACTCTCCGCTGCAAGAACTCACCGATAACCTCACCGTGATTTTCTACCGCCATATGTGCACCCATGAACATAAAGCGGAAAGCGGTTCCTGATGCTTTGCCTACCCCCTTCAACGTCTCAAAGGATATTCTTGGAGTGTTTGACATATCATAAGCCATATTAGTGAGTGTTTCTGCTTCAAATTTTACGGTATCTGGCACCTGATTCCATGTTAAATATCGTGCACCAGCTCCCTCTCCTTCCAGTTTTACCATTCTATCCTTTGTCTTACCAGTGAACCCTATCACTTCACCAATTAATTCCAAAATGGGGAAAAAATGATAGTCGATACAATCAGCATAATTGGATAATAGTTTCTCCAACCGGACCCGGAAGGTCTTTATCTTCTTGCAGTAAGGTTCAGGACGATAAGCATAGAGAACCGGTAGTTTTGGGAATCCATGAGCAAAAGGCGTTCTTTCTTCATACCCTTTAGACAAATCCCATTGATAAACCATTTTGTCCGTGATAGTCATAAAGCAGGTGACCTCCGAATCATCCATGAGCTTCTTTTTATACTCACGTGAGAAAGCAATCATTTTACCTTCGTCGTTAAAGAACGGGTATAGCTTATCACCTCTGAATGGAGACCATAACACGCTTTTCAGTTTCTTGGTGGGCTTGACCTTGCCACCGAACGTAGTCTTAACTTTCTTCCAAAACTTTGCCCAAAACGAATCATCATCGGTAACATACCAATATTCTGCCGCTTCTTGTTCGGAGAGCCAGGCACGGACAACCTTCTTGTTCTGATATTTGATTTTGTTGGATTTAAATACAGCCTTTACCGCATCCAGCAGCTTCTTTTCATCATCATCAGTCGGAGTGCAATCCATAGACGGTTCTGTGCCGACCGTGAAAGCAGTTTGAATGTTCACTATATCTTGTTCCAATGGAATAGAAATACGGTTCACCGGTTCAGTCTTATACTTTGCTTCGATTTCATAAGTCTTACCAGTTTTTTCATCGAAAACTTTTTCGGATTCCTTATCAAGTACTTTTCTGTCCGGATACTTCTTTTTGTCAACCATGATTTCATGTCGTTCCGGATTCCAATCATCCCAAAGTTTGCAACGGTCGGGAAGTTCAGTCTTCCTACCTTTCTTCAGGTAGTTTATCTTCTGCCCGATATCGGGCAATGCTAATATTTCTTCTAAATTCAATGGCATAGTTTATATTTTTAATGTGTGAATATTCCTGTTAAATCTTTCGGCTTCAAAATGCGTCCAAGCAAACAACCCAATACATAATATCTAATGGCATCCATCAAATGATTATATTCATCTACTGGCTCATTGATGTAGTTTCCATCCTTATCTTTATCCCAAACATATTTCCGAAGTTCAGTAATAATATTGTAAGAGCGTTCTGTTACAAAGAACTCCATGTCTTTAATCTTATCAATACCCGCTTTGATGGAGCCGGGAAACTTATCTACCGGATAGATATTCACGCCTCTGTTCTTTATCTCTTGAATCAATCGAGGGTCTTGCGAATCGGCAAAAACTTTCATAGAAAAAGGCTTTAACCTATTGGCAATAGCCGACGAAAGCATATCCGTTTCATAGAAAAGTTCATCAACATACAAACGGTTATCAATAATGCCACATCTTACAGCAGCGGAAGGATCATTAGTAAAGCCGAAGTCCTGCCCTATTCCTACCTTTTTGCATTCCTGCGGGAACTCTTTCACAATTCCCCACTTCTTGAACACAGCACCTTCTGCAACGTCAGCCCACCGGCCGATAACCACATGACCATACTTTTCAGGATTACTCACCTTTATATCCTCTACCTCTTTTAGAAACTCCGGTGAAAGATTCTCCAAATTATCAAAGTAAGTCGTATGAATGTGGAGCACATTCGGATGAGTGGAAATCTGAACCTGCACACCATCAATCTCTACCAGCTTGTGAGTTTTCTCAATGTATTTCTTGTAGATGAAGTGATTGGAATCGCAAGGATTCATAATGATGATAATCCGGTTCTGAATCCCTTTCTTACGGATGGAGAGCATTATCTTGTCGAACTCATCTTCGCTTGTCCACTCTTCCGCTTCATCGCAGACGAAAGTCGTAATGCCTTGAATGGATTTCAGTTTTGCTGTCTGGTTCCCGGAAGAAGTCTTGATACCCCGGAACATGATACGGCTCTTAGTCATCTTATTGACTATGTCCGTCTTTGTGGTCTTGAAATATTTCGTGGTACCGTCCAAATCTATCTTCTCCATTATTTCGGGGATGATAGACATACCGGCAGAAACCATCGTGTAACGGGTGTAAAGAATCTGATGAACTATCTTCTCTACGGGAGTCATTTCAAAAGTCAACCGCTCAATAAAGGTAGAAGCATTGAAAGACTTTCCGCTACCACGCCCACCAGTGATAAGAATTATAAATTTTTCATTATCCTCGTATAATGGATGGTAAATTTCTTGGGGTACTATCATTTTAGCTTGTCTTTAATCCAGGAATCAATGTTGATGCCATGCTCTATGTCTGTTGGAATATCAGCATTTGCAATCTTTTGGTTTTCATCAGCAGGAGATTCACCGATAAGTTCTAATAAATACCTTATAGCGTTCAAATCTGCATCACCCACAGCTTTCGCTATGAGTTTTTTTATCATGGCATCCTTTACAATGTATTTCCGACCTTTATCATCTGTAGTTTCAGCATTCAACGCAGCAATGGCAAACTCTCTTGCGGTTTTCACAAGTTCCTTTTTCTGTCTTCTCGATTCAGCCGAAAGTCTTGCGAGTTCCTGCGCTCTCTCTGTGCTAATGCGTTTGCCTTTCTGCGTTAAATTCTGTTCGTTCGCCATTATTCTACCCCAAATTCTATTCTATCCATAAATTCTTTTCCATCAATGTATCGTTCTTCAAATCCATAACCGAACATCTTCATGAAATTAGCCCTTTCTGTTGGGCTATTAAAAGACAGCACGACATAGCTTAACATTCCGTTATCCTTTTCAAAGCTATTTTGGTTGCTAATTCTGTCTTTTATCTTTTGCACTTCATTGTGACGTACAATTTGATTTTCTTTTGAATCCTCATAAAAATTATTGGAACGGTTAATGTCTTTATTCTCTTTACCTTCTTTAGTAGCTTCATCTATGGCTGATAACGAATCGTCCAATATATCTTCCTTTCTCCAAATATCATCGTTAATAGAAAAGTCCAAGTCACCAATTCCAAGCATATTCAAATCGAAGTCATTCAGTCCGGCAAGGCTATAATCAATTCCATCAAGCATATCTTTTAACATATCTGAATCAAAATCGCCTTGTACGCTTCTGTTATTCATAAAGATATTCTGCTCTTTTTCAGTTTTTTCGTCCATGTGAACTACTTCAACACGAATCAAATAATCATTAGTTCTCGTGTCCGGATTGTATTTATTTACTTCATCTATCACTGAAATACGTTGATGACCAGAAACAAGGTTGCCAGTAACCTCATTCCATACAATACCACCAAGCAACCCTACACGCTTTAGGTTTGCTTTCAGGTTCTTTCTTGCTTCTTGTGTTATTTTGCGAGGATTGTAGTTAGCGAAGTTTATATCACTCCGCTGTATTTCTCTACTTTCCGGTTGAGTTATTTTGTTCTCTTTCATAATCGAATATTAATTTTTCGGAATATGGGAACTCTTTCAAAATGCGTTTATAATCATTGGGATATTTACTACGCATTAATAGCATCGTATTTAAATCAATAGTAAATCCTTGACTTATAGCGTTTGCATCATAGATAAAAGGTTGTATCAATCCACTTTGCCTAATATATTGAAGCACTTCTTTGTTTGTCCACAATGCAAGAGGATAAACCATGCCTTTATCTGTTACATAGCCGGTTTTAGCAAACTTCTTTAAACGCATCCGTTTCATATAGCCATCTACGCCTTTCATTCCGCTGAATCCGTACATGACGCCTGTCTCTTCTCTTACAAATTGTTCTATTTCACCAATCTTTCTCGGCTTTATAGAACTATCTGGTTCACGAAAAAAGCCCCAGAAATCGTAATAGTCACGCTGAAAATGTCTAATTTTGCGTACTTCTACATTTTTGTAATGATTTTCTGCCCATTTGATATAAGGCTGCACATGGTCTAAATTTGGTATGAGGTACATATAATAGCATATAACCTTATCAAATACACCTGCAAGCATATCCAATAAAGCTATACCGTCTTTACCACCGGCTGAATAAAACAACACAGCAGTGTCCGTTTTATCACGAACACTGCGTATTATCTGCATTGTAAGGGCATACTTGTTCATAGGCTAACCATTTGAACCATTTGCTCCACGAACCCCAAAGGCAACACGTAAGTCATACCGTCTTTGGTCTCTATTTCCTAACTGCGTTGTACCAGCTTCACCGCCACGTCTGGCAACCAATCTACCACCAGCCCCTGCACCGTTCATATTACGGCGCGGTCCCATTGTTCTGTTAATTCTTCTCCTTGTACTACCGACTCAGCTAATAAATTTTAAAATTAAACAATCAAACATTATCTGTACTAAGTATCTTACCCAAATGATACCATACTTGGCAAACAAGATATTCTTTGCCGTTTTCTTCAAATACTTGGTCGTTACCATCTTCATCTGTAAAAATGATAAATTCAGCACTCTTAACCTCCACCGTAAGACGTGGCGCATCTTTTCGTCTGCCATTTATAAGAACCAAAGCGTCATACTTTATTGGTACTACATCCACATCCTTATCATCATTTGGTATATCTTCTTGCCGTTTGTATCTTTTGCCATCGTGTTCAAAATATACATATCTTGTAACATTTGAGGGGTAAACATATCTATGTTCTATGTCTTGTTCACCTTTTAAGATAGATTGAAAACTATCTTTTTTAATCTGTAATGTTAATGCATTCATAATCGTGTCATTTTTTTAATTAATACTCAATAGTTGCGGGGGGCTGAATCGAACAACCGACCTTCACCAAGTCAAAGTGAAAAGCTACCACTGCTACACCCCGCGATAGTACCCCAAAGGTACTACCACAACCAAAGATAACGAAATATCTTCAATCGTTATACACAACAATCAGGTTATTGTTGTGAACTAAGCCATTTGTCCCGTCTTTCTCTGCACTGCTCTAAGGTAGGTGCACAACAAGAAAACAACTCACCGCTTTCAGTACGGTAGTCATACTGATACATTCTCATTCTCTTTCTGCCTAACTTCGTTGTGTAGGTAGTGTAATTCTCTTTACCGGGCTGGCATACGCTGCAACCGTTTTCGTTTATTGAGTTCATAATCATTTATATTTAAAGTTTCGCTTTCAATCTTTCTTCACTCGTATAAGCCACTACAAGCCCAGTTTCATCATGCTGTATGGTGATGTACTTTTCACCCCTCTCTATAGTAGAGAAGTCGTACGGCGTACATAGCTTACCCAACACTTTGCCCAGTTGTTTCATCAGTGGGGCTTCAGGGCTGATAACTAAAACTAAATCTGCTTTCATAATCGTGTATATTGTGGTAGCCCGAAGGCTACCGGATTAAACTTAGAATTTCTCTATTTTAAGATTGTCGTTAATGACGAACATACGTCCACACTCTAAAATCACGTGGGTATCTGTAATTCGCTTGATTACTCTTACTACATCATCGTGCGATATGCGTGGCGTACCGTCTGCATGACAGCCATTAGACAAATCACCTGATACTCTATATCTCAAACCTACTGTAACTTCATTTACGTTCATAATCTTATATATTGCGCAGGGCTTTTACCCTGCTGGTTAAACTTATAATATCGTAATCTCTTTGTTGCCTATCTCTGTATCTACATTCAGAACCTCGTACTTTTGAGCCTTGTAGTTATAAACAACTTCACAGGTATTGAAGCCTCTGCCATCTTCTCTTTGGTCATAAACAGTATTTATATGCTGATACATTTTATTGCCTAACATGAAGTTTATCTTACCTGATGTACAGAAGTAGAATGCTACTGCATACTTCAATGTTTTCTTTTCATCAATCTTCTTTGTTGCCATGATCGTATATTTAAGCGTTAATACCAATTGTGTTTCTCATAAAGTCACTTGCTTGCTCTACTGACATACCCAGCTTCTTTTGAATCAAAATGAGCATACAGCTTACTTGTTCTTTTGTGTTCAAATTGCCTTGTACAAACTCTGACATGATGAACTTCTCTATTGTTCTTTGTTTAATTACTGATGCTGCCATAATCGTATATCTTTTAATTGTTATTACTTCTTGTTTGATGATGCAAATGTATGGGTTTATAATTACACTTCAAATAGAATAAAGATAAAAATGTAGCTATTTAATAAACATTAGCAAAAACACAATTGTAAGGGTATACAATTACATATTTATTAATAAATCAATCTTCTTGATGCAATAAACAGCTACTTTTATTGCATTATTGATTTTATCATATTATATTTGTTCCGTTTATTATAATATACATTTGAAATGGATATAAAAAGCATCATTAAAGAAAAGGGCTACACCATTCAGGATGTAGCAAAAAAGATGGGTGTAAATAGAGTAACTCTTACTCTTACCTTACAAGGAAATCCCACCTACAAAAAGTTGAAAGAGATAGCCGACGCCATTGATTGCAATATAGTTGACTTCTTCCGAGACGAAACAAATAACTCTTCCACTTGTAAAGGAGAAGATAGTGAACTCACCGCCCTTATCCAGTATAAAGAAAACTTCTACAAAGCCGATACGATAGAGGAGCTAAAGAAAATTGTGGCTGAGATTGAAGAAAAACAGTAAATCACTTGTTCTGCAACTGTAAAATAGTTACATTTGCATAAACCATTAAATTATGGGTACAAAAGAGAAGTTGATAGAACGCTTTAAAAGCCAGCCAAAAGATTTTAATTGGGATGAGCTTGTACGCTTGTTCTCCATTTTCGGATATAAGATAGATAACAAAGGAAAAACAAGTGGGTCACGTGTCATTTTCGCAAAAGGGGAAAGCTCGTACACTGCGCATAAGCCACATCCAGGAAGTATCGTAAAAGGGTATGTAATGAAACAAGTATTTGAATTTCTGACTAAAAATAAATTAATATGAAAACATTGACTTACAAAGGTTACATAGGAAGTATTGAGATAAGCGATGAAGATAATTGCCTATTTGGAAAAGTCCTTGATTTGCCAAAAGATACAATGATTTCGTATGAAGGTGAAACTGTATCTGAATTGAAAGAGGATTTTAAAGGAGCTGTGGATGATTATATAGCATATTGTAAGGAAGCCGGAATTACACCGCGTAAAAGTTATTCTGGTTCCCTGAACATACGAATTTCCCCAGAGGTACATAGCAAAATTGCCATTCTCGCCCAACAGGCTGGAATATCAATAAACGCTTTTATTAAATCAGCCGTAGAAAAGCAAGTTGCAACTATGTTATAAACAACCATGGATAAAAAAGAACTCTTTATTTGTGAATGCAACAGCATCGAACATCAGATTGTGATGTCATATTTTGAGGATGAAAAGGAAGTATATTGCAACGTACACTTAAAACCCGAAAGAAATGTACTCAAACGAATTATCCATGCTGTTAAGTACATATTTGGTCATCGAAGTGCATATGGAGATTTTGACGAATTTATTTTCAATCCTAAAGATGCAGATAGGTTGCAAAGTGTTGTTGACCATTTGAGAACAGAAAAGCCGGAGCACTAAACTCCGGCTCATTAATTGATTAGCCCTTTGATTCTTAACCGATTTACGATTTCGGTGTAAAGATACTCTATATCCCCACTGAAATCCCCATAGTTCTGATACAAAAACACGACATCCGCACAGTTGTCGGAAATGGTACATTCTGATTGAACACCAAGAACCCTTGCTAATTCAGGTCGTAACCCTGCTGTCATTTTTCCACCGGCAAGCGAGCTTGGAGAAAACAGATACAGGATAATGAAAATGAACTTCTTCCGCTGGGTTACACTGTCAATATTCGGTGGACATCCTCTCTCATTCAGCAACTCAACGAATATCTTGTAGATTTCATGGATAAGGCTTTTGTCTTTCAAAATTGGGGCGGTCAAGGCGTTTTCTTCCTCTGAAAGTTCTGATTTCTCAATACGAATCTTTTTAAGACGAATTATTTTGTTAAAATCCAGTTCCATAACACGATTATTTTAAAAGTAAATAGTATATTTGCATCATAATCGTGTGAGGGAGGATTGAGTGGTCGTGCGCTTGGTTCTCCTTTTTTTTATTTTACAGAGTTATTCTTTTCCTGAATAATCCGATTTTGCTCGTTCACCTCCCTACCCCATATCATAGCGGAATAGATGGCTTTTGCATACAAAAAGAGTTCCTCACGACTGGTAAGGAACTCAACTCGAAGGGCTGCACATTTCGCATCAGTCCAGACATTTTCATTTCTACTCATTGACTATTTGTTAATTTTATAAATCTATTACGTTAATGGTTAACATACATATCCGCTTGCTAAACCATGTTATAAGATGGCTGAACAAAGGCTCATAATTTGCATAACTTCCACAAATCCGTACCTTTGCAATGTGTTTTTCATAGTATTAGATTAAGGTTAATAAAAAAGATTGGCTGTCTGGGAAGATAGCCTTTTTTTGTAACCATTGGCAATATCTTTTCTTTATTAATCACCTGGTCGTTCATACCGTTTCTTCAATTGTTTCAAGACTATTTCCATACCGTTATCCAACCCTTTCTTATAGCCGGACATATGTTCACCTATGTTGTAAATCAAACATCCTACAACAATAAGGACAACCCCTAAAGCTCTATGCCAATAAGGGAGTGATATGCTGAACGGCGAAAATGTCAACCGGAAATGCCCGATGAATAATACTGCGATGACGAATATCGCAATAAAGAAAATGAGGTCTGTTTTCATGTCAATTGCCGTATAGAATATCCAACAACTCTTTCGCTTTCTTATAGGTATCAAAGCCTTTAATGTTCGTCCACCCATACGAAAGACGGCTTTCTTTTCTGACTTGTACAAAATACGTAGTTATTGGAATACAGCCGCTATATTTTGTTTCTCTTACAATCCTATATCTTTCCATATTAAATACTGTTAACGCATAAGAAACAACACAGCAGCTACAGCCCAACCGGACAAAGCAATCATATAAAGTACAAATTTTGTATAACCAATCCATTTAGCTTCCCGATTGAATTTGTTTATCGCTCCTTTTAAGTCTCCAAACCGTTCTTCAATGTCCCACATTACATTTTCTTTGACAATTTTCCTAAATCTCTCCCGTACATTCTCTGGAATGTAGAACCTGTTATCTTTATAGAAGAGATATGTAGAGCAATCAATACGACAGTAGTCATTATAATCTCTTCCAGTGTCTATCTTGATTGTTATTTCTGCCACGCCTTTTTCTTTCCATAGGTCAATGGCGTGTTTCTCAATTTCTTTCTCATTGAGCTTGGCAAGGTCTGCAAGCTTGTTATAATCGTATTCGTCTAACTGTACAATCTTTCTCATAATTAATTAATCCGTTTCAGTACATCCTTGTTGGCTTCGAGTATCTCATCGAAAGAAGGGATAGGCATCCAAGCTACTGGTTCCCATAATGGAGGTATGCTGCTCATTGAACTATAAATAGGACTGTCTTTGTATACATCATTGATATAACCGTCCATACAGAACCATACTCCATTACAGTATGTGCCATTAAATATTGCGCCATGCTTGCACATGATAATGATATTCTCATTTTCTTCCGGCAACTGTTCCTTAACGCTTATCCACGGTGATTGCTTTGCCTGCCATTCGGCACCCTTTATAAATGCAGCTTCTGCAATTTCATCATATGTAATCCCATGATTAGGGCACTCATCTATTGAGTGATATTGGGCATATACACCCATTGATTGGGCAGTTGTACGTCTGCACTCTTTAGCTGCTTCTTCTACTGTCTGTTTCATTTCTTACCCTCCTTATCAAATTCGGATAATGCCTGCTCACAAAACTTGACCTGCTCCAAAGCATAATCCCTCTTATAGGTTACTATATCACGTGTTGTATAGTCCGTATAACATCGGTCTATAATGCTTTTAACATAAAACCTTTTAGGTTCCTCACAATGGTTCAGAAGAATCACGTATTCATCGTTTCTCGGATGCAAGCACAAAAAACGATAATAATTCACTTCACCATTTAGGCATTCAATCAGTTTTTCATCTGTCTTTAGATTTCCAATGTCTTCTATATTCCTTATTGGTCTCATAATTCAATATTTTTTATTATTTTTTCTATTCCGCTCGCTCTGTACCTCTGCCATACACATCTTGCACCATGACGCTTTCAGATGGTATTCCTTACCGTTACGACGGGCTGTCCTATCGAAGAACCTGGATAACGGAAGTGCTCTTCCACAGCAGGTACACAGTTTACGCTCCACTCCGTCAACCACCACCCGGTTACGGGGTTTCCTCCTCACGATTTCACATGGTCCGCATTCGGACGCACCGTACCTCCTGCAATAGGCAAGTGAGTGCTTGCCGCACTTGGCGAAGGAGGTGCAATCCGAACGGGGAACTGTCTGGTGAATGTTCATACTATTTGCCTTTTTCTATAGATTCTATTGCCAGGAATATCTCATACATTACTTGTGGGACAATCGCATTGCCGTATGCCTTTATCGATTCCTGCCGCCACTTTGAAAAGGCAATACCGTCCAATCCGGTGAAAACCCCATCATCTCGGCTACAAACTGGGGATTGAGTTGGGAAGTTTTTCCACCGTTCTGCAAATGATGTTCTCCTAACATTACCGGGAGGTTGCACAGAGCATCCGTCCTCGTTTTCCCGTTTTTTCTTTTCAATGCTTGTGGGGAAACGGAGGGTTGATAATCCCTCGCTGCTGGAGTAGGCAACATTCCGTTTATTGCCATTGCTGTCAAAGCTGTGCCCATCTGACTGTTCGGATTGTACTTCTTTGTATATTTGTCCGCTTCCCTGGCATTGGGAGTCGGAAGAAGCCCCATCTTCGCGGAAAGTGCCAATGTTGGCCGTTCCTTTGCGTTCGGCGATAGTGACTTGTTGATTCTTCTCGTCCCTCCATCTATGGCTGTCGGTGTCGGGAGCAGTTCCACCGGATAGAATATTGTTTTCCCATTCTCGTTGCATACCTTCATTCCCTGCGTCTGCACGGCGGGCAATAAAGAAGACGCGGTCTCTTCTGTGCGGTGCTCCGACGGCACAAGCCGGAATAACAACCGGTTGGACGGAATATCCTTCACGTTCAAGGTCGTTACACACTGTTTCGACGACATATTCCTGCCGATGCAATATTCTTTTTCTGTTATCTTCTCCGAATAGAGTTTCTTCGCTTCCCAACGGAGTTTCACTGCCTGGCTGTACCATCGTGAGGATTCCAGCAACGTTTTCACCAACAACCCAATCGGGCTGAATCTCCCGTATCGCTCGTAGCATTTCCGGCCAGAGATAGCGGTCATCTTCCGCTCCCTTTCGCTGTCCGGCACAAGAGAAGGGCTGGCAGGGGAAACCTCCAGTGAGGACATTGATTTTTCCCCGCCACTCTGTAAAATCTGTTTTCGTGATGTCTTCATAACTTTTGCTGTTTGGAAACCAATAATCAAGTATCTTTCTCCCGAACGGGTTTATCTCGCAATGGAACACGTTTTTCCAGCCCATCATTTCAGCAGCTATTTCTGGACCACCAATGCCGCTGAACAGAGAGCCATGTGTTAATCTTTCACTCATTCTTCTGATTATTAATTGTTGTCTAATCAATCAGCCTTTATCGTATTGGCGATATTATCTGCATCCGACAGTTCCCTTGCAAGAACTTCAAATGCTGCAGTACAGCGTTCAGTGTTCATGTTCACCGTTCTGCCGATTTTGAGATTGTCGGAGGCAAGGTTCATCAGTCTTGCCACATTATCCAGTTTAAGGTAATCCAGCATGAATACGTTGAACTTTGAATCCTTCCTCTTGAGTTCTCCTATCCGTTCTTCGAACTGTACACAAGCATAGTCGCACAACGTCCTTGCCAGTTCGAACTTTGCAAGTTCTGCGGAATGGGATATTCCGTTGTCATCAAGTGTCTGCTTGAACTGCCAGTATAGTATATCCACGTGCTTGTTCACTTCCTCCACATACTTGTCATTACATTCGGCAAAGAATTCACTGCGGTCTGAACCGATGATACCGTTTACGGTCCGCTCGTATTCCCTTCTCGCTCTGTCCGCATCGTTTAAATACCGTTTGAATGCCTGCTTGTAGTGGGGTGTGCGTTTCATAGCATAAATGCATTCGATAATCTGCCCGCAACAGATGTCGTTCGTGAACAGAATGTTGTAGGTGCATAGGACTACAAGGCTCTCATGCTTGCTGATTATCCTGGTTGCCGTATCGGTAGTCATTATATTTCAAAATAGATTTGTTTGTACTAATGTTCCTTTCTCTGTTTTTATTTCGCCAAAGCATTCTCTAAGAAATCGCTTTTCCTGCGATTCGAAATACTCCTTGTCGATCTCCGTAGCATAGAAATCAATGCCCATCTTATAAGCTACTATGCGGGAGCTTCCGCTTCCCAAGTGGGTGTCAAGAATCTTATCTCCTGGCTTTACAAACTTCTTAAAGGCCCAATGATAAAGCGCTATCGGCTTCTGTGTGGGGGTGAATCTTGGCTTCCTTGTTTGCTCCTCCGGTATTGGATAGATGGATGATAGCTGCAGGACAATCAAATGAAGTCCATGCAAGTTCGAACTGCGAAAAATTCTCCCACGGTTGCATCTTGTCCCAACACAATATTCCCCGTGTAGGTGGAAGAGGGAAGTAATTGCCTCCCCATATCACTTGATTACGACTGACTCTGAACAGCTCGTCAAAATACTTTTCGGAAGGTGGGGAAAAATCCCAATCGCATCGCATGGTATTCAAAGCCCGATCCTTCAGCTTGCCCGCTCCTTGATTTAATCTTCCCTTTTTCAGCCGTTGCGCAACGCTTTCGCCATTGTAGCCACCATGTTTACGGTTCAAGTTGGTTCCCATCGTCATATTGGGTGCATTTATTCCATAAGGAGGATCTACTATAGCTAAATCAAAGAACTTGTCAGGAATATCCTTCATGTATTCCATACAATCCATATTGTACACTTCACTTATCGGCATGATTCAATTCTTTGTTTTCATTGTTTCTGCTTTTTCTTGCAAGTTCATCAATCATTCGCTGGTACTTCTCTGCCACCAACGGGCATCGGAGGCGCAGTGCGTTGTCACGCTGCTACTCCAATAATTCGATTTTCTTCTCAATTTCTATGTCCATAAAATTATTTCTTCTTGAATTTGTCACATATCCTCCCGTACCGGTCACACGCGCACACCCTATGGTCCTTGGCCTTGCATAAACAAGAGTTATCTACGAAATCTCTGGAGTATGAGCATTGGCGGCAGCGGACGGGTGCAGGTGGTATATCTTTTTTCTTTGCCATTATCTTCGGCTTTCACCTTCAATTTTAATTACATTGAACATCTCTTTCACCCGGTCGGCAATATAATCCCCATACCGTTGAGAAAACTCCTTGTCCGGGTCCAGATTGGTAGTCATGTGGGTGTAGAAACAATATCTCTGCTCATAGCGCAGTTGCAAGACGGTCTGAATGGCATTGATGCCCGTACCAAAGTGTTTGGCATCCATAGGTTCCCGACCCACCTCGTCAATGGCAAGATTGTGCATACATGACCTGTCTGTGTATTGGTTTAACCCGACAATTCCTTTCTCGGCAAACAGCAAGGCAATCTCGGCAGCACTGGTGAACTGAAAGGTCAATCCGGCATCCGCACCGCCAATACAATAACGGGCAATTTTTGCTGCATAGTTCTGTAATCCTTTCAACAAAGTGGACTTGCCAACTCCGATAGGGCCATGTAATAACAAGCCCTTATCCAAATCAAGCATTCCCGGCATTCCCCATATCCATTGATAAAGGGCTTTCAGCAGTTGGCGGTTGCTGTCATCAACTGTAAAGGCCGGGGAAACGGATTTCATGGAAACTACGAGTTGGTTGCGCCAATACATGTCAGCCTGCTCCCTGCTCCATTGCTTATGGTTAGCTCTGTTTGCCGAAGACAATTGATTTGATACCGGCAGAACTTTCGTCTGGTTTTGTATCAGGTTTCCGATTGTTTCCATTTTTAGCTTGTGCTACGATTTCATTAAATTTAGAATTGATATTAGTTACGCTGAAATTATCAAATATCCACCCCTCTTTGACCGAGGAAAGAAGGTATTGAAGGGCATACAACAGAGAATCATCGGAAACGTCCATTTTCTTTTGTTCTCTTTGGAATTTGAGCTTATTCAAGAGCTGGGACATAGCCCCGGCATCCTTGGCTGTCCAGTAGTAGTCAGCCCCGAAGGTTTCCCTAAAATGCTGTTCAAATAGCAAACGGGCTTTTGAATTAATCTCTTTAGGCTTATTTTTCTTGCCTCCCCCCTTGGGGGGTGTGGGGGGAATATTATTATCTTCTTCATCTTTCTTTTTATTATTGCCCTTAGCTTGCCCCAATTCTTCTATTTTTTGAGCCATTTTTTCTGTGGTTGCCCTTAACTCCGCCCTTAGTTCGCCCAAAGCATGATTTAATCCGCTGATTTCTTTGTTGTTGTCTATGCCCTTATCTACGTCTCTTTGCCTGCCCTTGACCGGATTATATTCATCATAGTTACATAAAGTAATTACGGTCATACCTTGTTTATTACAAGTCGTTATCATACCTCTTTTTTTAAGTTTGGCAAGGAAATAGCGCACTTTCTTTTCAGACCATTGCCAACGCTTCATCAAAAACGATACGGATGCTGGATATTGACCTCTTGTATAAGAGATTTCCCGACCTCCGATAAGTTCGCTGTACGCCTTGTCGGTTGCCTCAAATCGTGCGCTCTGAATCAAGTCGAGCCACGCTTCGCATTCCGAAAACTTACGGGCTACTTTCCACATTTCATTCGAGAAAAACTTGCGGCTTAGCCTCAAAAATCCTTCGTCCATAGTCTTAGAATCTCACGTTAGTTAATTGCCTTCCGTTAGAGAATACAGCCCATTTCCCATTTCCGCTATCAAACAACCGTAAGTCCGATACCTCTCCGAAACGTTTGATATTACCGCATAAATCCACAATCCATCCACATTCTTTAGAAGGATGCGGGCGGATGGCACGACCGACTATCTGATACCACATGGCAAGTGACATTGTAGGACGTGCCATAACTACCGTATCAAGTTCCGGATAGTCAAAGCCGGTGGTTAATACCCCGACATTCGCCACTACCGAAATTTCACCAGCCTTGAACGCTTCAAGTATCCTTTCGCGCTCACCTTTTGGGGTGTCACCCGAAACGATTGCGGCTCCGGGTATAGACCAGGTAAGCCGCTCCGCTTCTTTCAGAAAACGGGTAAATACCAAAATACCTTTCCGTTTTCCTCCGGCTTTGGGATTCATCAGCCTTTGGACAATATGAACGAGATAGCCGTAAAAGTCTATCCGTTCATATTCTCTCTGAACTGACCTATCCGTGTAGTCGGCACCAGTGGTATTTACTTTCAAATTGAGTTCGTTCCATCCCGAAGGATTCATTGGATAATAATTTAGTTTTGCTAAATATCCCAAATCTAATAGGGTTGATACCTGTACATGGTAAATGACCTCTGAAAAGACATGAGGTTTTGTCCGAGTGATAAATTTCAGCATGGAGCCGAAATCACGACTGGAGCTTAAACGGTATGGCGTTGCTGTCAGTCCAAGAACCTTACACTTCACTGCATCAAAAAAATCCTTGTACATTCCCTCTTTGGGGTTTACAAGATGACATTCATCCACAATGATGTTCTTGAAGTGGGTAAACAGTTCGGGATGATTCTTTACACTGCCGATGGTGGCAAATGTTATCCGGCTTATCTCCTTTGAGTTAAAGGATGCTGAATAGATACTGCAATCAAGAATACCGTATGAACAGAGTTTCTTGAAGTTTTGTTCTAAAATTTCTTTTGAGGGCTGAAAAACCAATGTATGACCGTCAAGCCTTGCGGCTATATCCGCTATGATAAGACTTTTTCCACTCCCCGTAGGCAGAACCATGATAACATTCGTCTTCTTCGCCCTGTTATTGAAGAAAGAAACGGCAGCATCAGAGGCTTTCTGTTGGTAATCTCGTAATACATAACTCATAGCCCTTTCTCCTTTCGTAACTTTTTATTAAGTGTTTTGTAATACTTGATTAGCTGTTCGTACTCAAAATCAGTCATTTTGGAAGTGCCGGCAGCTTTCACTTTCAGCAAGTCAAATTTCTGTTGACCGATTTTAGCAATTAGATTCACCCGATAGCCTTCCAAATGGTCGGCTTTGAACCTGTTGCAGTGCCGGCATTCGGCATGGCAATTATTCTCATCAAACCGTGTTGCCAAATGTGTACGACTGAAATAGTGCCCGCAGTCCGCTTGTGTAAACGGCTTTATCTGTCCACATGATATACATCGGAAGGAACCGTTTGGCATACAATCACGAAGCCGGATGAAAAGGGAAAACTCTTTGTCGAGCTTAGCTTTCAAATCCGGCTTCTTCTTTACTGTTATCCCTGCTTTATCAAACAGAGGTAAAGGCTTGTCTTTCTTCTTAGCCTTTCGTTTTATGTAGTACGGCATTGTCTATTTGTCCAATTGTTTCATCAAGTACCTTGTCTCTTGAACGACGGCTTGTTTGTCCCAGTCATATTCATTGTCTCCATAATGGAATGTGTCAAACCCGAATATCCACCAGTCATCACCTATTTCCGTATTATCGGTAATGAATTCCACATCATCCAATATGGGATTTCTTTTTCCGACATACTTGGAATTAATTTTCCTTTTGCTTCCGATAGATTCTTCACCGCTTATTGCCGGTTCTGAAAATGTGATACCTCCATGTACACTTATATCATCAATATCAAAATAAGACATTCCATGATATTTGTTCGCAGAGGGAACAGCCACATATCCGTTATGCGTTCCATGCTCTACCATAGTGGACTTAAACCATTCGTTTGATTTTATAAATGCTACTGCTTTATTTTCCATAGTTTTCTATTATTGGTTTACACAGTTCAACAACTTGTTTACAATCCTCCACATCAAACATTCCGATATGGCAAAGCTCACGTGGTATGCCCAGTTGATTGGATAGCCACAGGTAGGCTTTGTTTCTGTTTGAAGTGTTGGGGATATGTTTCTTCCAAATTTTATTGATAAGATTGGTCTTAGCTACCTGGTCGAAGTAGAAGTGGGCTTCTTTCTTGGCTTCCCTTAGTTCCGCGTTTGCCAAACGCCCTAACGCCTGGTCTGTACCCTTGTGTACTCCGACATAAGCCCTACAATCTCGGCAGAGGTAAATCATACCGTAGGAGCGTCCGTAGATTACAGAACTATCCACGTATTCAGTAGACCTACCGCAATAAGGGCAAATCTTACCAGTTAATAATTCATCCATAATTTTCCATTAAAAGCCCCGAAGCGTATTCTCCGGGGCACAACCATTATTTACTAACCCTTGCCATTTATGTGTGGCTCACATTTATGTGGAGAGCCCGGGCTCGAACCGGGACGAGTGGTGTTTTTGCGGTTATATGATTTTAAATCATTCTACCTAAGATGTCTCGCAGGTTGCCGGCTTGGTTATTAACGGTTATCCTGGAATTTTGCACCTCACATCTTGATTAACGTCTACCAATTCCGTCACTTCTCCATGTTCGCCTGCCATATCTTCACAGACCGAGCAGGCAGGTTAACAAAGTTATTCCATATAAGCCATTGAAAACTCTTTCGGAATAAAACGCCCGACCGGGATAGGTTTAGCAGATTCAATGGCTGTATGGATTTCCCTCTTTCTGAACTCATGTCCCTTTTCTTTGGCTTGTTTCTCACATTCTTCCTCTTTGTTTTTGAGATAGTGGATAATAAGCATCATTGCTCTGTCAACGTTGAAGGTGTTCACGACAAAAGTCTGAACTCTCTCGTCTTCATTCTCCCCATCCGTGAATGTGATTTTCGTCTCAATCTGATAGAATTTCTTTTCATTGGGCTTGGAATCTCCCTCTTCTTCATCTTCTTCCGTTACAGAATCGTTTAAAAGGAATGTATCTTTTAATTCTTCGAGGGTGGCATCATCTACCTTGCGTTCTTTCAAATTGTCAGTAAGAATCACGCAAGAATCGAACTCCTTGACCATTGTCAAGGTGAATCCGAACATATAGTTTAGTTCGATGTAATCTTTCAAGATACTACAAGAATTTTCCAATCCGGTGGCATACAGCAGGAACTTATGTTTCTTGTCCCCTATTTGTGCCTGTGCAAGATAGGGATATAAGAATTTGTTCTCGTTCTCGAATGCCAAGCGGTTCTGGTTGCTGACTTCCACTTCCTTAATGCCGTCAGCTTCCATACTGAAACGAATTTTCGCCAAAGTGTCTTGGTCTATCAGCGTGCCACGGTCAAAAAGAATTTCATTCCGTTCGATGGTTACTGTTTCACCTGTATCTTCATCAATGAAAGATTCCTCCCATGTTTTGAGGACACGTTTTGCAAGGTACATGTTGAGCATCTTTTTCGGGTCAGATGTCACATACCTGATTTCTGTTTTTCTTGTTTCTATCATAACTAAATAAATTCTTGATTTCTTTGTATTTCCTGCTGTTCCTCAAATTTCCAACAATATCCACCTGCTGTTTTTCTTTTGTTGTTACAACATTGTGAGATATTTTGAAAATTTATGCCGGTATCTCTACAAGCGTCCATTAATGTCAAATGTCGCTTTATAAAAGCTCCATTCTTATCTAATTGAATAACTACTTTACCTTGAGATACGGCCCTTCTTCTTTGGGCAGTACCATAACTCAAATTATAAGCGTGAGTACACCATTCCAAATTAGACAAGCTGTTATTGCTTTTGTTTTCATCTTTATGATTTACAACTGAATACCTATGAGGATTGGGTAAAAAAGCCTCTGCTACTAAACGATGAATGTTAAGTGTATGTGAGCGTCCGCCTTTGAATAGGTTTACACATTTATATCCACATCTATCTTGTAGTTTAAGGATATGCGGCTTTTTCTTCATTAATTCACCATTTTGTAGTCTTACGTAACTGCATATAGATTTAATTCTACCCCTGTCTGATACTTGATATAAACCTTCATATCCGACAACATCTTTCCATATTTCTGCCATTATAAATAATCTTTATTTCGTCCAATCTCTATTTCCATTAGTTGAATCAATCTATCTTCATCAGCAGAAGGTAAATATATTCCGCATTCAGCACTTGCCCAATTACGAAAACGGGTAATACTTGTACTCATTTCTGCACTATCTAAATCAGCAGAGCTGCGCAATATCTTTATCCGTCCCAAATACTTGTCGTCTCTCTCACGAATGAAAATGGATGGATTAACAAGCTTTTTATAATACTGTTGCTTCACCCACTCCAACGTGTTTCCGGTCTCACACGCAAAGTAACCTAAAATCACATGCAAATATTTATTGCTTTGCAGGCTTCTTTTAGGCTTTTTCTCTGTGAGTTCTACAACCTTACCGCTTTCTGCGAGCTTTGCAGAACGAGCCTTAAATTGCTCTTTCTGCAAAGGGTTTGAAGTATCGTAAAGGGACATACACTAAAAAGGCAAATCGTCCTTTACATTGCCATTCGCATCAACCGGAGGTGGGAAATTCTGCGGCTGTTGCTGATAAGTCGGTTGCGGTGTAGGTTGTTGAATTGGTTGCTGTGCCAGTGTAGCTTGTGAGGATTGCGACACACCGCCACGCGCATCTATTTTGTAACACCGAATAGACGCCATACGTTTGAATTCTCCGTCTTGATTCGTCCAAGAACGCCCTTGTAAGACAAATGATACAGTAACAACATCACCCTGATTAAAGCGGTCAAGTTCTGTACACTTGTCACCCGAAAACTCTAAGGGAATAATGTTCTCATACTCGCTACGCTCTCCCGTATAAGGGTCGTAAGTGGTAGCATCTAAAATAAACTCCCGTTTTATAAATGAGGAACCACCGTTTTTGGATGGTATTTGAACGGTTTGTCCGATTTCGATTATCCGTCCGGTTATTTGGTTTGCCATTAATTTTCTCCTCCAAAAATCTTTTTATCGGTTATAAGTTCTCTGTTTTCTTCCAAAAACCGGATAAATTCCTCACAATGATTAGTAAGAATAGGTATATCACGTTCGGGGTTGAAAACATATGTTTCTGTATAGGTATCTACCACATAATTGCCTTTGTTGAACTCTACAATGTTGTACTCAAATGTCCGTACATCCGAACCGTTCTTCATCAAAGCGTAAGGATAAACCAAATGTTGATGGTGGTCTTTGAACTTCCCTACGGTATAACTTCCGGTTGTTTTGATGTCGTGGACGCTGGCCGGCATCAGTTCGTCAATTACCCCATAAACCAAAACATTGCCGTATGCGGTTGAAAGAATCGCTTCTACCCTTTGTTGGGTCAATGCTCCTTTGAAGTAACCGGCGAACTCTCGGCAAAGTGAGATTGGGAAAGTAAAAACACGATTATTATAGGTAACTCTCAAACCTATAACCTCGTTGGTCTGAACCTCATCGTAATACAAAGGTTTACCTGTTTCGTCACAAGCTCCTTCGCGTATTGCCTTATATACCTTTTCAACCTGCACCGTTTCGGATTTCCGATTTTCAACCATACAGTCAATAACCTCATTAAAGGCTGTTCCCTTGTCTGCCGCTTCGCTGTCGAATGGCCTGCGGTTAATCCGGTCTATCAGTTCTTGAAACTGCTTCTGCCGAAACTCTTCTTCCGTATATGGTGGATTCTCACTCCACCCATAATAACGCTCATATATGACATCGCTATTAAGGTAATTGAAGTAAGAATCCAACAATGTTGCATATATACGATAGTTAGGCTGCATCTGAGTAGATTTTAGTTTCCTTATTGAATACCAGTCCCAAAGCCTTTACCTTTGCAGCAAACAAATTTCTCGCCATCATCAAAGAACTACCAACGTGTTCAAACTCATTGATATGTGAAGCGAACTCATTAGCGGAGTTGGCATCGGTGATAAATTCAATGCTTTCTTTTATTTCTTCTATCACCTTGTCATACTTTTCCTGCGCTTCCTTCTTGGCAGCAAGCATACCCAAATACGAATTGATTATCTTGGCGGTGATAAAGTCGTTCTTTGCGGTTGGATTACCATTCTTGTCAAGGATGGTAGGAACTTCCATCACTGAAGGAAGATTGCATGTATTCTTACCGTCATTTCTTGAAGTCGGGTCAAAAGTTATAGTGCGTCTTTGAACACCTCTTTCGCTTTTCATTTCAAGATAGCCGAGCAAATCCAGTTCGGTAACGATGGAGTTGTAGGACTTTTCACGCAAGGCAGGGATAAACACGGTATCATCACCTTCTTTCCGTGTGTCGCGATGGGCAACGAAAATGATGTGCTTGTTAAGCCCCGAAAGTGTTCGTGTCATCCATGAAAACTCCGCATTGATACCACTCCAATCCCTGATAGACGGTTGGCGGCTGCCACATTTATAAGTAATGATGAAATCCATCATCTTACCGATAGTATCAACTACAATGGTCTGATAAGCAGACAAATCCTCCTGCAAGACCTGTTGAACATCACTCCATGAAGTGACCTGTACGGTATCTATGTTTTCCAAATGCGCCATATTCATACGCTTAACGCCATTATCGAAATCCAATAATAACGGTTTCGGTGCGCTCAATGCCACTGTTGATTTTCCCATACCAGCCTGGCCGTAAATCATCATTTTCACTGTGGTAGGGATTACTAATTCATTTGATTTTTTGATAAGACTCATAATCGTAAAATTTAAAGGGTTAATTATTCTCTTTCTGTAGAATAGCATCTACATCACTTTTTCGGTACAATCTCTTACCTCCTATTTCCAACCTGCACAAATATCCAATTTTATGCCATCTCCATAAGGTTGACTTATCGGTATGTAGAATCTGACTTGCCTCTTTAATGGTCAAGTAGTCCTCTTCCGGTCTGATGAAAGAGTCTCTAATACTTCTCACAGTCTTTTTTACAAGATGTTCTGCGAACTCTTTCAAATCAGTGGACTTTATTGTCAAAGTAACATTGGCACCACTATTTAAAATATCCTCCATGTTCATTCTCTTACCCTTTCTATATGTTCAATTCTAAATCTTTGTAACCTTCTCATATCACCTTGTTCGTGGTAAAGTGACAAAGAAAATATACACAGTAAGCAACATGCGACGGACACACGGACTATAGGCGAAAAATCCATCGTGAGCCTCACACCGGCTATCCGTTCATAAAGCATTGTTGCAAGTTCTCTCCCATTCCGTACATGCAATATTTCAAAAGCCTTTTGCAATTGGTTATTAATCGTGCTAACCGCCCGGCATTTGAAATTGGCGATTTCCTTTTTCTCATACCCTTGTGCATACATCCGTGCTGTAATCTCGCATTCAGGGGTGAGTTCTGTGAATACCCGTTCCATAATCGTGTGAGTTAGATGACTATGACTCCCTTTTTACAACGACAATACCTTTTTTCGGATAAGACTTTGAAGCCCATTTTTTACCCTCAAGAAGATGCTTGGCATTTAGAAGTGATACGTTGTTGCGGATTGTCTCAAGTGAAGATATAGGCAGCTCTATCGTGGCTCCTCTCTTCATGTTTCTCATTTTCTCTTTACTTTCTACCTTTTCCATAAATGTTATATTAGAATGATTGGTGGGCGTTGACGGACTCGAACCGCCAGTCTCCTCCAATGAGGTGTGTTAACCATTACACCGAACGCCCCAATAAGAAAGGTGCGCTATCTTCACAGACGGCACACCCAGTACAAACACAAAATAAAACACGACAAAACAGTTTATACTAACACTTTTCATGTAACTCCATGCCGGTTATCACTGCAAGTATAACAGACAAAATAAACATTGCAGATGTCAACACGATTCCCGTCATGTACAAAGGGCCATCCTTTATTATGGAATTACATAATATCATTGTCATACAAAGCAGTACAAGCAACGAAAAAGAGAACATAATTATCTTCATAACATCGTCATTGCAACCAGTTCATCACTATAGAATTCTACAAAATCGTGCTTTCCGAACTCTACCATTACTTTATCCCCATTGATGGCGCAAATCGCCCCAATCTTGCTTTCCCATCCGGGATGTTTACACTTAACCGGCATACCTATATATGGCATACGTGATTTATACATACTTTTTCCCATAATCGTGTGATTTTAAATTTTACCGCCCGTACAAGGATGAGGTAAAGCGGTGCGCACTTCGCTTTGCCCGTGGCTTTTAGTACGATAGTAGCACTAACCTTTGCTGCGGTTGTGTACCCTACCCGATTCTCGCTATCGGATGTCAGTCTTTAGCTGTCAATAGGGCTATATTGTCGATGTGCGTGTCGGCCGCCTAATCCGTCATTACTTACACCTCAAAGACTATGGTTACACATCTATTAATTGTTAAACATTGCACAGCTCGCAAGCCCCAACTTGCTTATGTGCGTTCGTTATCTTTGGTTGGCAAAAACGGCTTATGAATTACACCGTAATTGCTTTCACAGACTTATCAAAGAACCAATCAATAGTACCCTACCCGATTCTCGCTATCGGATGCCAGTCTTTAGCTGTCAATAGGACTGTCGTGCGTGATATAATCGTGTGATTAATCATCGTAAAAGAACTTCTCGCCCGGCTTTCTGAAAAGCCTATAACTTGCATACAAGCAGCCTAATACTATCAATGCCTCTATCATACTGCTATTCTATCAAGTTGAAACTCTATGTAATCAATCTCTTCTTGAATAACCTCTAAGGCCTCTTCTTTGGTATCAGTATTACAGAAAGCACAAGCCTCTGTGTCAGACATCTTATCAACTCTATCAAGGTCTATACAAGCCTTATCCAAAGCCTTCTCAAGCCCGTAGGCTTCTACACTGTCACATACTCTAAACTGTCTCATATCAGGCGATTTTTAAAAGGTTAGCTTTCTTAAAGCATCTGAACTCTTGGCGTTCAGTATCATAGTAAGTTTGAACGGTGTCGTTCTTCTTTCTGTTGTCAGTACCAGTGACGGCAGGCATCAGTTTTTCATTTAGTGTACCGTAGGCTTCTCTCACAGAACCGTCCACCTTTTGAAAATAGAATTTCACAATCTTGCTTTTCATCTGCAATTTCAATTTCATGTTAGCCCAAGCGCATTTTAATGCTTCTGACATCGTGAAACCGTTCTTGCGAACGAACTGCCATGCAAGGCTCATAACTTCATGTAAAAAACTCTTCGTGCTCATAATCGTGTGATTTAATATGTTTATACTATTTGTATCGTCAATCATTTAGTTTATCTTTGCTACGTGATTGATTGATGATGCAAATATACTATCTAAAAAGACACCATCAAAACAAATGGTATCTTTTTAGATAGTAACAAACATTATTTAACTATTAGAGCGGTTTATACCTTATTATAATATGAAGAAAGAAAATTGGGCTTTAGTATTGAGTGGAATTGCGATAGCGATAAGCATTATTGCATTATGTATTTCTTGCCCTCACAAGGCAGAGTTAGGATTTGACTATCAAGGCGTATTGGTTGGTGTTCTATCATTACTTGTTACAATTTTGATAGGATGGAATATATATACGATAATTGACATAAAAAACACAAGAGATAAGATTGATGAAATATCAACTGGAGCATCATTCATGGTACAAAAAAACATGGCAGTTTCTGAAAACACCAACTGGATGATATATCATTATTTATTATTAGGAAAAGACCCATTGGGATTAGAATACAGATTTTTATATCATGGAGTTGCATGCTTATTCCATACATCACAATTCTCTGATATAACGACTTGCAATGTGGTAGTAAAAGGATTACTTGAATGTATAGCAAATCCTAAATCTATAACTATAACAAAAAATGGAAAGAATGACATTCTCAAGCTTTTATCTGGCGTGAAACACACCGACAAAATAGAAGGATTCCTTGAATTATTAAATAGGATCGCTTTAGTGAACGTGAAGTAACGAAGTGGTAATCCGTCATTGATGATTGTATTTGAGAATACAACTCCTTACCTTCATCGCTGTCTAAGAATTCTGTAGAAAAACCTTCGGGAATATTCTTTTCCATAATAATAAGTAAAGCGACCAACTCCAAAGTTGCGGTTTGAAGTGAAGTCGCCTATATAATCCCTTGCGGGAACAGTTAAACAATTTAGTTGGTATCATCCGCAACTTGATTCCAGCACAAATATAAGTATCTTTTATGATACCATCAAGAACTATGGAAACTATTAAAGATAGATTTTATGCGGTAATGGAAAAGCTTGGCTTAAATGACTATAAAGTGTATACTACCATTCCAAGCATCACAAAAAATATGATGTCAAAACTTAGAACTGGGGAAACAGGAGAAGTTTCTACTAAAATAATAGCTCCATTTTGTTCGTATTATGAGAATGCGAATCCAGAATACATTCTCACCGGAAGAGGAACACCACTAAAGGAAGAAAACGCCTTGAGCGAAACAATCAATATTCCTGCTTCAAACGGGATAGCTGTAACTTCCGAAAAGGAGTATAAAGAAGCTATGGAGAAAGGATTTCATCTTCTTCCAGAAGTAACTTTCAAGTTTGCCGCCGGTCAGGCAGAATTGATAAGCAAAACAGAAGATATTACCCGTTATTGGTATCTTCCCGATTGTAAAGATTGCGAAGGAGTTGCCCAAATTGTAGGAAATTCAATGACGCCTGCGCTTCCTGCCGGATGCTGGGTTGCACTCAAAAAATACACTCTTCCTCGTAATAATCCAAATGCAATTCCATTTGGGAATATTTTCGGAGTAGTTGTTGAAGATGAAATTACCGGAGATTATCACGGTCACATTAAAGTTATTCGCAGATATAAAGACCAAGAAGTATCTCGAAAATACTGGATAGCTCATTCAATAAATGAAAAAGAGTTTGATGACTTCGATATAGAAATTGCTCAGGTTAGGAGCTTATGGATAGTTAAACAACATATTGTAAGTGATATATTATTGTAGATGAAATCTAAATACTATGGGACTATATTTCAGAAAAAGAATTAAGATACTTCCCGGAGTGCACATGAATATTAGCAAATCCGGTACAAGCTGGTCAGTTGGTCCACGTGGAGCAAAAGTTAACTTTGGGAAGCGTGGCACTTATGTAACAACCGGAATACCGGGAACCGGAATTTACTCAAGAACAAAAGTCAGTAGTAATGGTATATCTAATCGTAGAATGCAATCAAGCAATATTGATTCTGGATATGAGATTAAAAATTACACAGGATGTCTTTTCTCGGCGATATGCTATGCGCTTGCAATCATATTGCCGATTTGCGGTGTGCACTTCTCTGTATCTATATTTCTTATTATAATAGGATTTGCATTGCATCTATCGTCGGTTGAAAAGAAGGAAACAGTTCAAAGCAATAATGAGGTTGACAACGGTAATAATGCCAAAGTTGTAGAAACGCCTATAAACAGGGCAATTATAGACACAGAAGAAAAAGAAGAGGAATTCATAACGGAGGAAGATGAAGAAAAAATAGAGTACCCCTCTGTAGAAAAGGTTGACATGACAAGGCTTGACCCACTATTTGAAGATGCAGCTCGATTAGTTGTTATCCACCAACAAGGTTCCACTTCATTAATTCAACGTAAATTCGCTATAGGCTATAATAGAGCAGGGCGTATTATGGACCAACTGGAATGTGCTGGTATTGTAGGAGAAACAAGTGGGATTAAAGCGAGAGAAGTTTTATGTAAAGATGAAGATGAACTCGAATATAAACTAAACCATTTGGAAAAATCTCGCTTTGAAAGACTTCAACAAAAACAGGAAGAAGAATTTGAAGAAGCATCTCAACGAGAAATACAGAATGAAAGTTCAAGATTAATTAAATTGGGCATAGATTTAGAAAAGGAAGGTATGATAAATGAAGCTATAGCTGTATATGAAAAAGCTATCATACCACAACTTCCAGCAACACATCCCTATGATAGACTAATGATTCTCTATCGGAAAAAGAAAGATTATGATAATGAAGTCAGAATCATCAAGATAGCCATAAGCGTATTTATGAAAGAAAATGAACGTAGAGCCGGAAGAATAATTGAAGAAGATTCATCATTATACAATCAAGTGATGCAAGCACTTGAAACCAATGAAAGTATTAGATACGAAGACGGGAAATGGGCTTTCGTTCAATATGACGTAATGGAGTATATTACAAGACTTGAAAAAGCCCAAAAACTGTATAAGAAATCTCAAGAACAATCTAAATTATAAAAGTCATGAAAAAATTATTAATACTACTATTTTTCATACTAATATTCGGTAGTTGTACAACCAATTATTTTTTATGTGAAACCGCAGGTCCTGTAAAGTTATACGCATCGCCAAATACTAACTCGACATATATAGAAGTACCTGTTGGCAAAAACTTAATTTCAACAGGAAAATACAAGAAATACAGAAGAGCTAAATACGGTAACAAAAGAGGTTATGTATATAAAACAAGATTCCTATCAGAAAAGAAAATTCGTTCTTTATCTGATTGGAATTTTGATTCTGAAACATCTACATATAAATATTCGCATTCTAATCATGCACTTAGTAATTCAACAAAATATAAGTATAAGCCAACATCAACTGGTGGTACTGTCCAAGTTAAAGGATACTATCGAAAGGATGGAACTTATGTTAAGCCACATACAAGAAGAGCTCCTTCTAGGAGAAAATAACAAACTAAATATCTAAGATTATGAAAAGAGGAATAATACTATTTTTTTCTTTCTTATTTCCTTGCTTGTTAAATGCCCAACTTTCCACTCAGCAAGATACCATAAGATATGTTATGGCAAATCTAAATTTGAGAGAGGCTCCTAATACGACCTCTGCTATTATTACTCAAATACCTAAAGGCACTCAAGTTACCATAGATGAAGACTGTGAATGTAAATGGATTCCGATAAACTATAATGGATACATAGGATATGTTTCGACTAAATACCTTTCAAAAGAAAAAATAGAATGTACTACTACATACAATAACAGTACGTCTATTAAATATTATACAAATTCAAAGGGAGAAAGAGTACAATCTCCAACTTATTATAATTCCGCGCCTCCTGGAGCAACAGCTTTATGTAGAGATGGAACATATAGTTTTAGCAAAAGCCGTAGAGGAACATGTTCACATCATGGTGGAGTTGCAAAATGGCTAAAATAACAAATTAGACACATAAGATTATGATTGACTTTCTAACCATCATACTCCTAATATTCGGAGTATTGCAAATCATCCTCTTCTTCAAGGTATGGGGAATGACGAATGACATCAAAGAGATAAGGAACAAGTACCTCAAAGACGAGGATGAGAAACGAAGACAAAAAGCAGAATACGACCCATCTCCTAAAATCAGCGGTGGGGTTAAAACAACAATATAGCCGGAATTATTTCCCGGCTTTTTCTTTCCCTATTCGCAAGTTGTGCAAATGTTGTGCAACTATCATAAAAAGAAAATGCTAACAAGTTATCAATGAACCTATTAGCATTTCTCCTTGTGATTCCGTTGCGATTCGAACGCAAGACCCACGCCTTAGAAGGGCGTTGCTCTATCCAGCTGAGCTACGGAACCAGCCTTAATTGCGGTGCAAAGGTACGTTTTTTTACGAATATTGCAAATTTTTGTATCACTTTTTTTTGTTATCTATGTATAAAAGGCTCATTTGTCATATATAAAGTAATGATTAGTTATTTTCATAAACAAGATATACGATATTTATATACAGATACATCAAGACATTTTGCAAATTATCAATGTTATCAATTATGAAAAATAAAAATCTGAAGGAATATTCAAGTAGGGAAAGTAGCATTAATCCATTCGTTCTCCTGTTAACGAAATGGTTCAGTATTATAATGGTTCTGCATGGTATGGTATTCCTGATTTGGAACAGAAACTGAAAGCGCCATTACCGATATTATCGAAAGCAGGCTGTTCACCGATTATGATATTACAGTCCTAATGGCAAACCGCTGATGTACCAAAGTACAAATAAGGCAGTCCATGCCAATAGAATGACTAAAGAATATCTCCAAGTATACTTCAGCAGTGAACCATAAGTAGATTGCCTGTCATATTGCTGCATATAGGTCAAGACAAGCGGCATGTAAAACATAAAAGGAGTAATGGCATTTGTCGCACTATCACCTATACGGAATGCACATTGGGTCATATCCGGCGATATGCCCATACTTGCCAATACCGGAACAAAAATGAAAGACATAAAAATCCATTTAGCTGTGGCAGATACCATAAAAAGATTGACCAGCGCCGTGAAAAGAATAAATAAAATCAATATCCATAAACTACTCAAAGAAGCGGAAGATAACAGATTGGCGCCTAAAATGGCAATGCACTTATCCAAGTGGGAATACTCAAAACAAGCAAACATCTGTGAGGCAAAGAAAGCTATCACAAAATAAACGCCCAGCAGTTTCATCGGCTGTGTAAGTCCTTTTATCACATCACTGTCTGTGCGATAACGACCAGAAGCGAAACCATAAACCATTCCCATCAAACCTATTCCAAACGAAAGCAAGAACAGAATGCCGACTATAAATGGAGAACGAATCAGTCCACCATTGACACTCCGCAGTATTCCCCACGAAGAGAATGTAGCCAACAAAATAATAACAATATACAATAAGCCAACAAATACAGCTCCCAACATGGCTCTCCGCTCCTTGCGTGACAATTGCTTGTAACCATTAAAATGAATATTCCCTACGTACTCTCCCAAACGTGGTAATAAGCTCCTGCTGGTAATATGATAAATGATGAATGCAAGCAAGAACGTGGAAACGAAGAGAAAATAATAATTGCACAATGGTCTTGTCTGCCCCGGAGCGATATTTATCCTATCAGCCGCTTCCTGCGTTACAGAGGCAATCATGGGGTCTAAGGTACTCAAAAACACATTAGCGCTATAGCCACAAGAGACTGAAACATAAGCTGTAATTATACCTCCAATAGGATGCAGACCAACGAACTGGAACAAAGTTGCTGCTATCGGCAGCAGAATAATATATCCTGCATCTCCCACTATATTGGACAACATCCCTAAGACAATGACCAGCAGAATAATGCGCCAGGAAGCACGTTGGTGCCGTACTCCCCTGCGAATACATGCGTCAATGAATCCCGAATGCTCTGCCGCCCCTATTCCAAACATAGCCACAATCACCAGCCCTAACGGAGCGAATCCTGTAAAATTAGTCACGACATGGCGCAGCAGCCAGCGTATGCCCTCTGGACTCAGCAAGCTTTGCACGCGTATTTCTTCTCCTGTCTGCGGTTGCAGCACGCTCAGGCCATAGATATCGAATATCCATGAAAGAAGGATGACTGCCAGAGTTAGCAGGAAGAACATCGTAGCGGGATGTGGCATTCGGAATTTACTCATCGTCAGCTTCCAGATTGTCTATATTCAGGATTCGGAGTTCCAATGCACGCACCACCAGTCGAGTGGCATTCACTCCCACCCGTTCACTGGGTGGGAAAAGACGGCCGACCAAGTCATTCTGCCGTTTCTCCAACGACTTGACCCCAAAAGGAATTCCCCTAAGATTGGCAATCATTTCTTTGGTATAGCCCAATGCCAGATGACGGAGGAAACGCTCGTCATACTCGTCAATATCATAGCTTATGATTGCTTCCTGACGTTTCGCATCATTCAAGACCGATTTCTTGAAGCGCTCCACTATCTTCTCCAGTATCGGATAGTTAAAGACCAGCTTCTTGCCGTCCATCACTGCCTGCACATCGGTTTTGGTTAGCAGTTCTCCGGTTTTCAGGATAATACCGTCGGCACCGGCTTCAAGTACGTCCACCCATAACTTCTCATTTAATATTTCTCCCGTGAATATCAGCACATGAACCCCTGGATAACGTTTAAAGATATTCCGGCAGATGTCCACCCCAATCGTGGTCGAACCTCCCAATCCCAAGTCAAGCAGGACAAGATCTGGCACACCGGCTTCAATCAATGTCCAGAAATCCTGCTCAGTCATAGCAGTACCTATTACTTCCGCATTGGGAATTTCATGGCGGAAGATTTCTTCCGTCCCTTTCAGCTCTAGCTTGACATCTTCAACGATGATTACTTTAAATTTTTTGTCTTCCATATTTCATTTTTTCGGTAGCGTAAAATATATTGTAAAACCTCCTTTCCTTCCCGGTTCGGCATTGATACGGCATCCCCGGCGTCCGGCAAACTCATCATGGTCGCGGATAATCTGCTTGCACACCAGATATTCCGTACCATACAGTTCTCCTTTCTCACCAGCTGCCATGCGGGACAGGTCGGGATAGAACAATTGGTTCAATTCCTCACGGGTCTTTTCCCTGCGCATATCCGTAAACAGAAAACGTATAAACTCCCCTTCTTCTTGAGCCGTCAGACAGACTGTTCCATCCAGAGTTATGCAACAAGCCTCATCTATCAAGTTTTCAAGTAGGAAACGCAACTGGTTCCAGTCACCGGTAATCCGTCCCTCCAACGGTTGTATCCTAAAATCAATATGCGCCTTGTTTCCCTTGTACACTTTGCGGAAATACTTCTCGGCAGTAGCCATAAGCTCCGGCACTGATATTGTCGCACGCCTGAAAGTCACCTCTTCCAGCTGGCGGGAAGCGCATGAACTGAGTATCGTAAAAATACCTTTGTAGTATTCTATCAATTCGCTGATGGCAGCCACCGTTTCCCGCTCCTTCACTTCCGTCTGTCTGCCAGACCGCAGTTTCCCTATCAGTTGCTTTATCTTATTCGGATAATAAATCGTTTCATGCTTGATGGTCGAGAGGCAATTATCCAGCACCATGTTCTGCACATGCAACAAACTGTCCTCCCACGAAGCTCGTCGGGCTTCATCCTGAGCCACTTCGATGTCCCGGTATTTCGTAGCCAACTTGACCACTGCATTGAAGATTACAATGGATACATAACGGGCAATCAGTTCCAAAAGCAAATGATCGGTCTCCTGCTCTGTACCTTCCCTGCGTTCCAGACACAGCACACCTATGCAACGGCACATATTGCCCGCATCCACAACAAGCGGCAATGCCTGTATACCTTTTTCCGATATGTACATTTGCCGTTCAAAGCAACTCTCCATACATTTTCTCCAAACAGGCTGTTCATCCATTACAACATCTTCCAACGGATTGGAAGTATATTCCAACTTATGTGTAGTCTCATTGTATACAGCTATACTTAACCGGTCGATACTCAAAAGTTCGTTCACTGCATCAAAAGCGGAATTTACTATCTGCTGTGGAATTTCCTTCAATGTGTCCTCCTCACGCTGCAACATTTCTTCCGTATCCGAAGCCGGAAGCAGGGATGCATTGAACACCTTTCCATTGATTTCCAATACTTGCTCCAGATTCCAGCGGTTGATCAGACGCTTACGGAAATAGAGTATATAATATCCCAACAATAATGCAAACAGCAAAATCACCGCCAGCAAAACACCTACCATTTTGTTGTTGGTGGAGCGTTCCAATTGTCGACAATATTCTTCCAGAGATTGATCTTCTCCCAACAACTTATATAAAGTGGTGTAGGCTGCATTGTTATAACTGTAGTCATCCCATTGCTTCAATGCAAGGAATGAGACTGCCGCTTCATTCCTGATATCCAGAATTACATGGAAATCCGAGTTAAACATCCGGTTCCACCAATCCAGTTCCGCAGGCATCCCATCTCCCGTCAGCGTCATACAGCGATGTGTAGAAGGGGCATATTGTCTGCAATGTTCGTTCAGGCAATACATTGCCGAATCTATGTATTGTAAGGCCAGTTTATATTCTCCATCTACATTGCAGTAATAAGCTTCATTGGCATAATCGGAAGCTTCGTCCAACAAAGCTTCATATTCGTTCTGTGCAAGCAGTGCCAGAGAATCCGGCCGCACTTCTCCGGAAGCAGGCTGCTCCACAGTATGCCGGCAGGACGACATGCACAGAGACAATACGACGAACAACACCGACACGGGCTTACGGATGCCAGCAAGCAGACGGAAATAGAAACGGCTACCCTTCCCCAGCCCGCTCTCTACATTGAACAGACAAACCTTGAACAAATCATTCGTCTTATGATATTTTTCAATGATGCCCTTGCAGTTCATCAGTCCAAAGCCACTTCCTTTGCTCTTCCTTAATTCTTCCTTGTCGGGAGCGTCATTCATGCCAATGCTTTTCGAATCATAGACTTTTTCTCCCACGATACGGGCTACATCTTCCGGTGACAACCCACAGCCGTTATCCTCTACCGAGATTTCCACATAATTCTCCTCCTGCCGTGCATATACTTTCACCACGCCGCCCCGAGGAGTATATTTACGGGCATTCTCCGCCAGCGTATTTATCATGAACAAGGTAAGAGCTTTGTCTGCCTTTACCAAGATATCCGTTGGCTGCACCTCCAAAGACTGCTTCTTCATCTCGAACGTATGGCTACCCTTCCTTATCAAATCAAAAAGTTCATTCAGCCCGAAAGTCTCTATGTTCAGGCTAAGGCTTCCTTGCTTCATTTTTATCCAAAGAGCAAGAATATCATTGTATTCGTTGATGGTAGTGACCAACTCGTCAATATACTGGTATTTCTCCTCCTTTATCCGCTCCTCTTTGATGAATCCTTTTTGAATCAGTTTCTGCACTTCGTTGATAATACGGTCTATGTAAGGATGAATCCCATTTACAATAGCCATACATGCTTTCTTTATCAGATTCTGCCGTTTGTTTCCCGCTATGTGCTGCTCGTAAATATAGCGTTGCTTTTCCAGCCTGCGGCGTTCGTCGCCAAGGGAGATGGACGTCATGCCGTTGTCGATTGCCCATTGGATATAGGGAGTTATCACCCGTACCATTGCCTGCTCATCCTTGCTCATCCGACGGGGGAACGTCAATTCTCCGTTCTCTATGTGAATATCCTTCACATCAAACAACTTTTCCAGTTCCGGACAGACAGCCGTACGTATGGAATCGACAATTTCCTCTTCAGCCTGCGCATCGGCAGGAATGGACGCTGTTATTTTCTGACAAATATCCAGCATCAGTTGCAAGCGGTGAAGATGCATTTTATTCCGTTCTTTGGAACGCTTGTTGAAGAACCAGAAAAATAGAGATACGAGAACAAAGCCTGCAATGACCAATGACAGCACAACATTCAGTTGTCCCGCCTCCTTTTCCAATGCCTGATAGCGGCTTTCCAGCTCTTTATCTTGGCGTGTATCTTCAAGGATATCCAGATAAATATTGCGGTTATAGTCTGATTTTTCTTTCATCCCGAGCCCTGCATACGAAACGCTCAACTGTTCACGAATACGTGAAATCCATTCAGGTACGGTCTTCAGTTTCTGCTCCATCCATGCCTTCTCCGCACAAATCGTATCTCGGCGGTCAAATGCTTTCAGCCAGTCCAAACTATCGTGGCAGTCATAGAAAAGGCGGTGATGATCATTTACACATTCCAGAGCAAGTTTTAAAGTATCAAGAGCTTCTGTATAGTGACTGTGGGCATTCAGGTATTTGCCGATGGACACGTATGCTCCCGCTATCTGGTACAAATCCTTGTATTGGTTGAATTTTTGCAATGCCAATTGCCCCAGACGCATTGGCAATAGAGAGTCTACCGGTATTCCTAACCGTGTCAGAGCATGGGAACGGCGCTCTAGAAAAAACTCATAATTATCCGGCGAAGCCATCAGATTGGCAAGCCCCTGCACTCCGTTCCCTTCAAAGTAGAGATACCCCTTACGGGATGCCAGCCGCCACGTGATATATAGTTCGTCAAACTCGCACAGTCTCCGTTCATCCGGTGTCTCGCCCTCGCACAAGGCAGCAGAGCCTTTGATGTAATGATAATACAATAACTGGTTGGTATCTGCCAACAGTTTCAGATTTCCGGTTGCTTCATTAATAGAAGCCATCGCTTCTGGACGTTGTTGCAGATAATAATAATAAACGGCAGAAACTATATAAAATTCAGAGCGAGCATAATTCAAGCGCATCAGTTCGTGTTTGTCCACAAAAAGATTGTCATCTTCTGCTATTCTCTTCATACGACGCAAAGCACTGTTGCGATAATCGTAAAACTCCTTGTTCAATGCTGTCCGCTGATAAATCTTCATCAAACCGATGTCGGCAATAAGGAGTTCCAGTTCATTCTTGGTCAGATTATAAACATCCGTATGAAACTTTTCGGCCTGCTCAAAATCCATACGCATGAAAGCACAAAAACCCAGATTATTGGACGCTTCCGCCTTGCCTTGTTTATAGAGGCTAACCTCTCGGTACGCCCTTGATGCCGCATGGCAGGATGAATCCAAGTTCTTGTAACGATAAGCATAGGCCACCTGGTTCAGAGAGTCGACAAGGCGTACTTCCTTCATGGGTGCCGTTCCCACACACGAAACTATTGTTGTACAAAGGCACAACAAACCCGCAAACCATATAGAAGAAAGCTGTTTCATAAAGCAAAGCTACGAATAAATCCGGGAAAGAAAAATATTTTTTATACAATAACTCTTGTTTTATGTAACGGGAAATTCATACCTTTGCACGCAAATTAACAAATAGGTAACATCTATTACACAAATGAGCGAAAAAGCACCCTTTATGGTATTCTCCGGAACAAATTCGAGATACCTTGCAGAGAAAATCTGCGCTAGCCTTGATTGCCCTCTGGGAAAGATGAACATCACCCATTTTGCAGACGGTGAGTTTGCAGTCTCTTATGAGGAATCTATCCGTGGCTCGCATGTATTCTTGGTTCAATCAACCTTCCCTAATTCTGACAATTTGATGGAACTTCTGCTGATGGTTGATGCTGCTAAAAGAGCATCGGCAAAAAGCGTTGTAGCCGTTATCCCTTACTTCGGTTGGGCTCGTCAGGACAGAAAAGACAAGCCTCGCGTGTCCATTGGCGCCAAGCTAGTGGCCGACCTGCTATCTGTTGCAGGTATTGACCGTCTGATTACAATGGATCTTCATGCAGACCAGATTCAGGGGTTCTTCAACATTCCGGTGGATCATTTGTATGCATCAGCCGTGTTCCTCCCCTATATTGAATCCTTGAAGCTTGAAGACTTGGTAATCGCCACCCCTGATGTCGGTGGTTCAAAACGCGCCAGCACATTCTCCAAATACCTCGGTGTCCCTCTGGTATTATGCAACAAGACACGCGAAAAAGCAAACGTGGTTGCCACCATGCAGATTATCGGTGATGTAAAGGATAAGAATGTCGTATTGGTAGACGATATTGTAGATACGGCAGGAACCATTACCAAAGCTGCCAACATCATGCTGGAAGCAGGAGCCAAATCCGTCCGTGCCATTGCCAGCCACTGCGTAATGTCCGACCCGGCTTCTTTCCGTGTACAAGAATCCGCACTGACCGAGATGGTATTTACCGACAGCATCCCCTACTCTAAGAAATGCGCCAAGGTTAAGCAGTTGAGCATTGCCGACATGTTTGCCGAAACCATCAAGCGGGTGATGAACAATGAATCAATCAGTTCACAATACATTATCTAAACGTGAAGCGTTTAGTATTGAAAATTGATAATTAAAAATTAAAGGCTGCGCAGTTCGTCCGAACATTGCGCAGCCTTTAATTTTTAATTATCAATTCTTTAATTTTCCAATCTTCCCATCTTGTATGTTCCTTTCCGTATCACTTTCCCGTTCTTGTCCGTTTCCACAAACGGACCGTGTTTCTTGCCTTGTTTGAAGAAACCTTCATAACGGTTTCCGTTCTTGTCTTCCCGGATGCCGCTACCTTCTTCCATGCCGTTCACAAAACCGCCTTTGTATTTGGTTCCATCAGTCTGAATCAGGGTGCCCTGGCCGTTGAACTTGTTGTCTTTCCATTCACCTTCGTAAGAGTCACCTACATTCCATTTGTAAGTACCATAACCGTCACGTTGGTTATCTTTCCAATTACCCTCGTAAACGGCGCCGCTTACCCACGTAAATGTACCGTGCCCTTCCTGCTTTCCATCCTTGAAACTACCTACATACTTGTTGCCGCCGGCATGGTAATAAATGCCCTCTCCGGTACGTTCACCTTGAACATAAGAACCTTCATAACGGTCGCCTGTATGGAAAAAGTAAATACCTTTGCCATGTTGTATATCATCCTTCCAATCGCCTACATATTTGTCGCCGTTGGCATATTCAAAAGTTCCTTTACCGTCCCGGACATCATTTTTCCACTCCCCGTCATATTTGGAGCCGTCATTCCAGGTCAGTGTTCCTTTGCCGTCTTTCTTGTCATTCTTCCATGAGCCTACATACTTGGAACCGTTCTTCCAGGTATATGTTCCCTGGCCTTCGCGCTTATCATTCACCCAGTCACCTTCATAAATGTCTCCATTGTAATAGTACATGGCTCCTTTCCCGTGCTGGTAATCCTGGAACCACGTGCCGTCATAACGGTTGTTATTCATAAAATAGTAGATGCCCTTGCCATGCTGCTGGTCTTGAAACCATTGCCCCTCATACTTTTCACCGTCGGGAAACATATACGTACCGTAGCCTTCACGCTTGCCCTTCACATACTCGCCCTTGTAAACGTCACCGTTCTTAAAAACGGTCTTTCCCTTTCCATTGGGCTTGCGGCCTTTTATTTCGCCGGTATAGACAGCTCCGTTATCTTTGAACGTATAGGTACCTATCTTTATTTCTGAAGAGAATGTGCTCTTCACTTTATCGAAAAAGCCGCTTTTTTTTTCCTGGGCAGTGGCTTCGCCTTGACATAAGAAAGCCAGAATGAGTGCAGTATATAGATATTTCATTAATTGATAATTGATAGTTGATAATTGACAAAGGTAGGATTTATCCGGTAAAATGATGCGATAACTCCTGCTTTTTATGACATTTTTTTGCCACACACTATTTCTTTTAATTTCTCTTTGCATAAATGACGCCCTGCAAGTTCACGGATTTCTTGCGGGGTAACCTCCTTGACAGCATCCAGTGCTTTAGCAAAGTAAGTATCCTGCAAGCCAGATACCTGCACAAAAATCCAGGCATCTGCCAGCGAGAATGCAGACTCATAACTGCGGCACATGTCGCCCAACATATAGTTCTTCACCATGGAAAGTTCTTCATCGGAAACCAGCTCGTTCTGAAGGCGGTCTATTTCATGATAAACCTCACAGATAAGAGGCTCCACAAATTTGTTGGCAGTTTCAGCACTGACCGCCAACACTCCCTGTCCCGGATAGGGCATGATGGCCGCGGAGATACTGTATGTGTATCCTTTATTTTCCCGAATATTGGACATCAGGCGACTGCCAAAATAGCCCCCGAACAGTGTGACCAGCACGCGGGCCTTCAAGTAGTCCGGATGATTACGGTCCAGGGAAAGCATGCCCATACGGACGGCACTCTGCAGGCCGTCCGGACGTTCGATGAAAATGCGTTTTCCAGAAGCAGTAACCGGCTGGAATTCTTTCTTCTCCGGTTTTCGGAGGTCTGTACCGAAAGCCTCGCAACCAAACAAGGACTCTATCCGGCAGATGCAATCGTCGGTTACCTTGCCTGAAAGGTAGATGCTGCAATTATTGGAATGATAGTAACGGTCATAAAACTCGCGTAGCACTGCAGGGGTGATGCGCCGATAATCCTCCTCCTGCACCAGACGTCCACCGGGATGCTGCCCGCCGTACAGAACCTTCACCAATCCGCGGTGTGCCAGAAAATCCACCTTGGAAGAGTTGACAAGAAACTGCTGGATATTGTTGTCCACAATCACTCCCAGCTCTTTCTCGGGAAATACCGGTTCTTTGACGATAGACTCCAATATGTCAAGCGTTTGGGGAAGGTATTTATTCAGAGAATAAAGGGTGACATAGGCATATTCGGATGCATTGGACAGTTCCAGCCAGGCTCCATAATAATCCAGCTTTTCCGCTATCTCAACGGCATCGTAACGTCGGGTTCCCTCGCGAAGCATGCGATTCGTAAACAACGCCTGCAATGGCTGTTTCTGTTGCCATCGGCCGCCTGCCATGAGAAGATCGATACGTGTCACTTCATTGTCACCGGCATTGAGCACGCTCAAAAGCACGCCATTAGGCAACTTGATACGCTCTGGTCTTTGCACTGCCAGTTGTTCCGGTTCAAGAATCCGGGGTTGGTCACTTCGGTTCAGCATGGGCTTCCAATGAGTTTACAGCCCACGGCTTTTAAGAAATTCTTCTGCGCGTTCCAAATCCTGGGGAGTATCTATGCCGATAGTTTCCACATCTGTGATACCTGCCTTGACAGTGTATCCGTTCTCCAGCCAACGAAGCTGTTCCAATGATTCGGCAACCTCGAGAAATGACTGCGGAAGAGCAGTTATCTCTTTCAGTACCTCAACGCGATAGGCATATAGGCCAATATGCTTATAATAAGTATGGTTCTTCAGCCAGTCCTCCTTCGCCGCATTGCGCTGGTGGGGGATGATAGAACGGCTGAAATAGAGGGCATTCATGTTTTTGTCGAGCACGACCTTCGGAGAGTTCACGTTTTCCAATGCCTCGAAACCATTATCAGCCGTAAAAGGTTTCACCAGAGTGGCTATCTGGGTGGCCGGGACGTCGAAACATGCCTTGAGGGCTTGTAATTGCGAAGGCAGGATGAAAGGTTCATCCCCTTGAATATTCACCACGACATCAAACAGTCCTCCTATTTTCGCACAAGCTTCCCGACAGCGGTCAGTGCCGCTTTTGTGTTCGGTGGAAGTCATAACCACCTTTCCGCCGAATGCCCTGACTGCGGCTTCAATACGCTCATCGTCCGTAGCCACGTATGCATCGTCCAAGACTCCTGCCACTTGCTCGTATACCCGCTGTATCACGGTTTTTCCGCCCAACACCGCCAATGGTTTGGCTGGAAAACGCGTAGACGCGTAACGGGCAGGTATGATTCCTAAAAATTTCATTTCTAATCTTCGTCTTTTAATCTCCTCGTTCCCTTAAGGAGAGGGAGAATGGTATTTATCATAACAGTTGCTTCAATCCTCGCAGGATATAACCACGTTTCAGCTCTTTCGGCTTATAGACCGTCTCGTCACAAGACAACAAGTCTATATCCAGCCGTACAATTTCCCGCTCCTTCTCTTCGGGTTTCCTTCCGGCTTCCCGTTCGATGGTTTTCAGGCAGACAGTGATTTCCTCTGCCGGATTATCAGAAACAAAGCGTGCCACCTGGTTGGAGAACAGATTCGGACGGTGAAAGAACAGAGGTTCCGTCTCCTCCTCTTCCGAGAAACGTATTCCGGGAAAAAGTTCCGTCAAGCGTCTGCGTGCCAGGTCCATGTTCTCCCTCCGCTGCTCGTTGCTCCCGATACTAATCGTATAATCCATTCTCGATTCTCAACTAATTAAACAGTTCGTCGAGTCCCTCTATCGGTTCTTCTATATGGGTATCTCCTTCCAGATTTATATCATCTTTACAGGGGTTATAGCCTTCAGGCAACTGGAATGTTTCATTTTCATCATATCCCAGAGATTTGTCACCGAACACTTTTACCATATATTTAGTCCAGATAGGCAATGCCATGGAAGCGCCTTGTCCGTGAAGCATCGTATCAAAATGAATGTCACGGTCTTCACCGCCCACCCAGCAACCGGATACGAGCGAAGGCGTGAAGCCCATAAACCAGCCGTCGGCATTGTAGTTCGTCGTTCCGGTCTTGCCGCCCATGTCGGCTTTCACACCCAGACGGCGCACACGGACTCCGGTACCTTCGTTGACAACGGCACGCAACATGACCAGCATCTTGTAAGCGCTGGATACGCTGATGACTTCCTGCATTTCGGGAGCAAAGGTTGCCAGCACGTTTCCATCATTGTCTTCGATGCGGGTCACGAACAGCGGAGCTACCCGGATGCCCTTATTGGGGAATGCGGTATAGGCACTCACCATCTCGCCGACTGAAATCTCGCACGGGCCCAGACAGAGTGAAACGGAAGGTACAATATCACGGTTACGGACACCGAAAGTATGTATCAGACGTTTCAAGTTATAGGGATTCAGTTTACTCATGAGATAGGCCGTAATCCAGTTGTCCGAGTTTGCCAGCCCCCACTTCACCGTCACCATATCACCAATCAGCTTTTTGTTGGCGTTACGCGGTGTCCACGGTTTCCCGTTTTCATCAAACAGCGTATATTCTACATGGCGTACTTCGTCACACGGAGAGAATCCGTTCTCCATAGCCAGCGTATAGAGGAAAGGCTTGACGGTAGAGCCTATCTGTCGCCGTCCCACCATGGCCATGTCGTACTGGAAATAATGATAGTTCGGTCCGCCCACGTATGCCTTTACGTGTCCGTTGCGCGGGTCCATGGACATGAAGCCGGCGCGAAGGAAGAATTTGTAGTAACGGATGGAATCCATCGGGGTCATGATGGTATCTTTCTCCCCTTCCCAACTGAATACGGACATCTCTGTCGGCGTATCGAAGGCCTTCTCTATTTCAGTTTCAGTGGCTCCGGCTTTCTTCATGAAGCGGTAGCGGTCGGACAACCTCATGGCACGTCTCAAAATCTCGTCCACCTGTTCCTGAGTCAGACGGAAGGTGTAGGGGGCTTTCTTGGCCCCTTTCTTTTCCTTGAAGAAATAGCCTTGCAGCTCCTTCAGATGCTCTGTTACAGCATCCTCGGCATACTGCTGCATACGCGAGTCGAGCGTGGTATGGATTTTCAACCCGTCGGTGTAGAGGTTGTATTTGGTACCGTCTTTCTTGGTATTCTTTTCGCACCATCCAAAGAGCGGATTGTTCTCCCAGTTGAGTGAATCCTCGTAGTACTTCTGCATTTGCCAACCGCGGTAATCGGCCTTGTCGGGCTTCTCGGCGGTGAGCACACCACGCAGATATTCGCGGAAATAAGTGGCGAGCCCTTCCTTGTGGTCTACACGGTTATATTTCAGTTTCAGAGGCAACGCCTGGAGGGAGTCGCACTCGGCTTCCGTAATATATCCCGCTTTCCGCATCTGGTCGAGCACCACATTGCGCCGCCCACGGGAACGTTCGTTGTAGCGCACCGGATTATAAAGCGACGGATTCTTGCACATGCCCACCAACGTAGCCGCTTCCTCAATCTTCAAATCCTTCGGTTCGCAACCGAAATAGGTAAAAGCAGCAGTCTTGATACCTACCGCATTGTTCAGGAAGTCGAACTTGTTGAGGTACATGGTGAGGATTTCCTCTTTTGTATAGTAACGTTCCAGCTTTACGGCAATCACCCATTCGATAGGCTTCTGAAACAGACGCTCCATCACATTGTCGGCGCCGGGAGAATAAAGCTGTTTGGAAAGTTGCTGGGTGATGGTACTGCCACCGCCGGCGTTCTTCTGCATCAGGATACCGCGCTTCACCACGGCACGCGTCAGAGCGTAGGCATCAATGCCCGAATGCTGGGCAAAGCGTACGTCTTCCGTAGCAATCAAGGCATTGATGATATTGGCAGACAGCTCATCGTAGCCCACAAACACACGATTTTCCTTACTATAGGAATAAGTACCCAATACTTTTCCATCATCGGAAAAGACTTCTGTGGCAAATTTGTAATTCGGATTCTCCAAATCCTCCACCGGAGGCATATAACCTATCCAGCCCTTGGCTATGGAAAAGAATATAAAGACACACACCAGCGCAATCAGTGCGATAAAAATCCATAGGATTTTGACGACCTTCTTTATCATGTTTCAGTTGCTAAAATCAAAGTTCAATAATAGGGCAAAGGTACGGAAATATATTGGATGTGCCTATGCTTTTTATATCTTTTTCAGGATAAGCTTTACGGAACCTATGAAAACACCCGTTCATTTTAACGGAAATTCTCAATGAATTGCAAAACGACCAGAAAAACTTGAAGAAAAAAAACGAATAGGAAAAAACGATGTTGTCGTTGACAGAACGACGACGGGCCGCCATCCGAAATGCCACATGGTAAAAACAACCCATATTTCGCAAAAAATTTTCCCGCACATTTCCGTAGCCCGCATATTTTACGTAACTTTACACTCTCGAAAAGTATAAATGAATTCAACGATATGGAAAACAGAAGTTTAGTCACCATTGCCGAGCATAGCCGGGAAAAAATCCTCTATATGCTCGAGATGGCGAAAGAGTTTGAAGCCCATCCCAACCGGCATATATTGGACGGGAAAGTAGTTGCCACCTTATTTTTCGAGCCTTCCACCCGTACACGCCTCAGTTTTGAGACTGCCGCCAACCGACTTGGAGCACGTGTCATCGGATTCAGCGATCCAAAGGCCACCAGCTCATCCAAAGGCGAGACGCTGAAAGACACCATCAAGATGGTGAGCAACTATGCCGACATCATCGTGATGCGTCACCACCTCGAAGGGGCCGCACGCTATGCCAGTGAAGTCACCACCGTGCCCATTGTGAATGCCGGAGACGGTGCCAACCAGCACCCCTCACAGACCATGCTCGACCTCTATTCCATCTACAAGACGCAAGGTACGCTGGAAAACCTGAACATTTTTCTGGTCGGCGACTTGAAGTACGGTCGTACCGTCCACTCCCTGCTGATGGCAATGCGCCACTTCAACCCTACCTTCCACTTCATCGCTCCCGACGAGTTGCGGATGCCCGAAGAATACAAAATCTACTGCCGCGAGCACAACATCAAGTATATGGAACATACGGACTTTACGGAAGAAATCATCGCAGACGCCGACATCCTTTACATGACCCGTGTGCAGCGCGAGCGCTTCACCGACCTCATGGAATACGAACAGGTGAAGAATGTCTACATCCTGCGCAACAAGATGCTGGAGCATACCCGTCCCAACCTGCGCATACTGCATCCGCTGCCCCGTGTCAACGAAATAGCCTATGATGTGGACGACAATCCCAAAGCATACTATTTTCAGCAGGCACAAAACGGACTATATGCCCGTGAAGCTATTCTGTGCGATGTACTGGGCATCACACTGGATGAGGTGAAAAAAGAGTAAAGGAGTAATTCAATAGAATCGTCTAATAACAAATATATCAAGATGTTAAGCGAAAAGAAACAAGAATTGCAGGTGGCCGCTCTGGAAAACGGCACTGTAATAGACCATATACCCTCCGAGAGACTGTTTACAGTAGTCTCCCTGCTCAGACTGGAACACATGAGCAACAATATCACCATCGGCTTCAACCTCAAGAGCAAGAAACTGGGCACGAAAGGCATCATCAAGATTGCCGACAAGTTCTTCTGCGACGAAGAGATAAACCGTATCGCCGTAGTGGCTCCCAATGTAAAACTGAATATTATCCGCGACTACGAAGTGGTGGAAAAACGCGAAGTCCGCCTGCCCGAAGAGCTGCGCGGAATCGTGAAATGCGCCAACCCGAAGTGCATCACGAACAATGAGCCGATGCCTACATTATTTCATGTTGTGGATAAGGACAATTGCATCATCAAATGCCACTATTGCGAAAAGGAACAGACCAGAGAAGATATTGAAATCATATGAAAGAAGACTGGAAACCCGGAACAATGATTTATCCGCTGCCTGCCGTATTGGTGAGTTGCGGAAGCACTCCGGAGGAATATAACATTCTGACTATCGCATGGACGGGAACGATTTGTACGAACCCGCCCATGTGCTACATCTCCGTACGCCCCGAACGCCACTCCTACGACATCATCAAGCGAAATATGGAGTTCGTCATCAACCTCACCACAAAAGACATGGCGCAGGCCACGGACTGGTGCGGTGTACGCTCCGGAAAGGATTACAACAAATTTGAGGAAATGCATCTGACACCCGGGAAAAGCACCGTAGTCAGCGCGCCTCTTATCGAAGAATCACCGCTTTGCATAGAATGCCGGGTAAAGGAGATTATGGCTCTCGGTTCGCACGACATGTTCATAGCGGATGTGGTAAATGTCCGTGCCGATACCCGTAATCTGAACCCTGAAACCGGCAAGCTGGAACTGGCGGAAACAAATCCCCTGGTCTATGTGCACGGCGGATATTATGAGCTGGGGGAAAAGATAGGCAAGTTCGGATGGTCAGTGGAGAAAAAGAAGTAATAATGCAATTAAAGGTTTTAAGAGATGGAGCTGCGACGAATCTTGATGGGTTTATATCTGTTGGCCTTTCCTGCCATGATGTGGGGACAGACTCCGGTTGTGCCCGGCACTGCCGGCAAAGAGCATTCCGGACACCACAAGGAAACTCCGGTCAATTTCGGTTTCAAAGGCGGTTTCACCTCTTCCTTATTCCTTGTATCCCAGTTCAGCGTCAACGGAATGCCCATTGACGAAGTGCAGAACAATTACAAGATAGGATATTTCGGTTCCCTTTTCATGCGGATAAACTTCGACCGCCACTTTCTGCAACCGGAAATTTCCTACAACATCAACCGGTGCAACATCACTTTCGAGAAACCTCTGCCCGAAGACGCCGCATCGGGAGCCCTGCCGGAGGAAGCCTCCATTACATCATCCATTCACAGCATAGATATCCCCGTCATCTACGGATACAACTTCATCAAGGAGGGGCCGTACAGCCTTGCTGTCTTTGGCGGTCCTAAAGTGCGCTATATATGGGACCGGAAAAGCGACATCGACTTCGAAAATTTCGACCAGATGAATATCCGTGAAAGGCTTCGCCCGCTTAATCTCAGCTTCACGGTTGGCGTATCCGTCACCATATCACGCGTCTTTTTCGACTTCCGTTACGACATGGGACTGCACAACATCTCCAAGAGCGTGACATACGACATGCCGGCCGACAACAACGCTGCAAACGAAAATACGAAAAACGAAATCCGTTTTCACCGCAGGGACAATGTGCTGAGTTTTTCTTTCGGAGTGTTCTTTTGACAGTAAATTTCTTCCTTTTCTTTCAATTTATTCATTTATTTCCCGTAAATTTGTACGCTTAATAAGAGAATACAGATTTATCAAACTTATCTAATAAGCAGAATGAAAAGAGATGATTTAATTTTCGAACTTATCGAAAAAGAACACCAACGTCAGCTCAAGGGCATTGAACTGATTGCATCAGAGAACTTTGTAAGTGACCAGGTTATGCAGGCAATGGGCTCCTGCCTCACCAACAAGTATGCTGAAGGATATCCCGGCAAACGTTACTATGGTGGTTGTGAGGTCGTGGACCAGAGTGAGCTGATTGCCATTGACCGCCTGAAACAAATCTTCGGCGCAGAATGGGCCAACGTACAGCCGCACTCCGGTGCACAAGCCAATGCAGCCGTATTCCTCGCCGTACTCAACCCGGGTGACAAATTCATGGGACTGAACCTTGCACACGGCGGTCACCTCTCCCACGGCTCCTTGGTCAACACTTCCGGTATTATCTATACTCCCTGCGAATATAATTTGAATCAGGAGACCGGACGCGTGGACTATGACCAGATGGAAGAAGTCGCCCTGCGCGAGAAACCCAAAATGATTATCGGCGGCGGTTCTGCTTATTCCCGCGAATGGGACTACAAGCGCATGCGCGAAATCGCAGACAAGATAGGTGCTATCCTGATGATTGACATGGCTCATCCTGCCGGACTGATTGCAGCCGGTGAACTGGATAACCCCGTGAAATATGCCCACATCGTGACCTCTACTACCCACAAGACTCTGCGTGGTCCGCGTGGTGGCGTTATCATGATGGGTAAAGACTTCCCCAATCCCTGGGGCAAGAAAACTCCGAAGGGAGAAATCAAGATGATGTCCCAATTGCTGGATTCAGCCGTATTCCCCGGTATTCAGGGTGGTCCGCTGGAACACGTCATCGCTGCCAAAGCTGTTGCCTTTGGCGAAATCCTGCAACCGGAATGGAAAGAATATGCCAAGCAGGTGAAGAAAAACGCCGCTGTCTTGGCACAAGCCTTGATAGACCGTGGCTTCACCATCGTTTCCGGCGGTACGGACAACCACTCCATGCTGGTGGACTTGCGCAGTAAATATCCCGATTTGACCGGTAAGGTTGCCGAGAAGGCGTTGGTATCTGCCGACATCACCGTAAACAAGAATATGGTTCCCTTCGACAGCCGTTCGGCTTTCCAGACTTCCGGTATCCGCCTGGGTACTCCTGCCATCACAACCCGTGGCGCCAAGGAAGACCTGATGCTCGAAATTGCCGAGATGATTGAAACCGTTTTGTCCAACGTAGACAACGAACAAGTCATTGCAGAGGTACGCGCACGCGTCAATGCAAAGATGAAAGAATATCCTCTGTTTGCTTATTAATAAGCAACAGGAGGAAATTAAAAATTAAAGGCTGCGCGAGCTTTGAACTGCGCAGCCTTTATTTTTAATCCTCCATTCTAAACATGCGCCCGTACGTTTAGCTCAGCCCTTCTATATTTCCATCCACAATGTCAATGCGTTCGGCTTGTGGTTTCTTTGGCAATCCCGGCATACGGAGGATTTCACCGGCAATGGCTACAATCATTTCCGCACCGTTGTTGACTACGATATCCTTGATGTGAAACTCAAAGTTGTTGACTGCACCGTATATCTTCGGGTCGGCAGAGAAGGAATACTGTGTTTTGGCGATACAGACGGGGTAATGGCTGATGCCCATCTGCTCTATCAGTTTGATAACCTTGCGGGAATGGAGACTGTAAGTCACTACGCTTGCTCCGTAGAGGTTGCAGGCCACCTTTTCAATTTTACGTTCCACGCAATCGTTCTCCTCGTAGGTGAAGGTCAGCGGTTCGGATGGTTTGTTCTCGATGGTATCTACCACCAGATTGGCAAGGTCAACGGCTCCCTCTCCTCCTTTGGCAAAGGCATTGTTCACGGCAAACCCTACATTGAGCTTTTCTTCGCAATGGCGGCGGATAGCCTCCACCTCCTCGTCCGTATCACTGGCAAAACGGTTGAATGCCACGATGACCTGCTGGCCGAATGAACGCAAATTGCGTACATGCTTGTCCAGGTTGCCGAAGCCCTCTTTCAGTCCCTCCATATTGGGTTCCTTGATGCAGTCCAGACTGACGCCGCCATGCATCTTCAGTCCTTGTGCGGTAGCAACGATTATCGTCAACTTGGGCTGTAGGCCACTCTTGCGGCACTTGATGTTGTAGAACTTCTCCGCACCGAGGTCAGCCCCGAATCCGGCTTCTGTCACCACATAATCGCCGAATGTCATTGCCATTTTTGTAGCAAGAATGGAGTTGCAACCATGAGCAATATTGGCGAACGGTCCTCCATGAACAAAAGCGGCAGTACCTTCGGTAGTCTGCACCAGGTTGGGATTGATGGCGTCTTTCAGCAAGACAGTAATGGCACCGGCTACGCCTAACTCTTTCACCGTAAATGGAGTACCATCGAAACGGAATCCCAGAATAATGTTCTCGATACGGCGACGGAGGTCATCCAGGCTTGTTGCCAAGCAAAGAATGGCCATAATTTCGGAAGCCGGAGTAATGTCGAATCCCGACTCCTCGGCAATGCCGTTGGTGCTCGGTCCCAATCCGGTGACAATGCTGCGCAAGGAGCGGTCGTTTACATCAAGTACACGCCGCCAGATGATTTCTTTCAGCCCGAATCCGTCCGCCTGATGCTGGTACAAGTAATTGTCGAGCAAAGCGGAAATCATGTTGTGCGCGGAAGTGATGGCGTGAAAGTCTCCCGTGAAGTGCAGATTGATTTTTTCCATGGGCAGCACCTGGGCATACCCTCCGCCGGCGGCACCGCCTTTCATGCCGAAGCAAGGACCTAACGAGGGTTCGCGCAAAGCCACAATCGCTTTCTTGCCAATCTTGTTCAGCCCCAATGCCAGACCGATGGACACGGTTGTTTTACCGATACCCGCCTTCGTAGCCGTGATAGCCGTCACCAGTATCAGATTACTTTTCTTCACTTTCTCTTCATCAATCAGATGCGTAGGAATCTTGGCTATATAACGGCCATAGTTCTCTACCTCGTCACGCGGAATCTCCACACTCTCGGCCACCTGCTTTATCTTCTTCAGCTCTATGCTGCGAGCTATTTCAATGTCAGATTTCATACAGAGTCTTTTCTTTAAATAACAACTTTAATATTTTGCTTCAAAGTTGCAAAAGTACGAAAAATCCCCTACTATTCCATCAGTTTTTCCAGTTTCTCCAACAAACTGCCTTTTCTATAACCGGACCACATCTCTACAACCTCTCCTTCCGGAGATAAAAATACATAGCGAGGGATAGCACCTGAACTATACCTAGCATACAAACCGTGATTTCCTTTCAAGTCATTCAAATTCCACCAGCTAATGTCATGGTGGCGCGAAGCTATCTCCCAGTTGGTTTTATCATCAATACTCAAACTGACTATCACCAGACAATCTTCGTATTTCTTGCTGATTTCTTTCATTTCCGGCAATGCCATAAGGCAAGGTCTGCATCCACGGCTCCAAAAATCCATTAAGACTGCTTTCCCTTTAAAGTCGGACAGACGGTGTACATTTCCTTGCAAGTCGAACAAATCGCCGTCTGCTGCCTTTTCCTGTGCAGCTACCGCCTTGACAGGAAACAAATAGGCTTGGATGTCCAAAGCTTCCGGTGTATGACGCTGTTCCTCAGTAAGTCTGGCATATAATTCCTCTACTTCTTTACGGTAAGGATAACCTTTTGTGTACTTCACTCCTATTGCCAAGCTTTTCAGGTTATCCATCCAAACTTCTTCTACCGGCAATTGCTTCATTCGGGCTATTACATTGGAGGCTATACGGAATTTTAAATCATTTTCCACTTTTTCCAAACTGTCACGCAAAGCAACGACCTTTGCCAGCACCTCCTTATCATCCGGTTTCCGGGGATATTTGCGCATCAATCGCATGTGCTCCATTCTATTCTCCTGATTATGGTTCCATAAATCCCGTGAATCGTTTACAAAAAGCTGCCATATCTTCTGTTGCGGCATTTCACTTTCCACCTGCCAGGTGTAGATGTTCATATCCTCGCCCGTCAAGCGGATATGGGAACCTTCCTTAGCCCAAAGGGACAATCCCATACTATACAGATTACCGTCACGAATCATCAAACTCAAACGTTCTGTATCTGTTTTAGAGATAGGTATTTCAAAACGAAAACTGTCTCCCTGAAGGGTATCTGTCGCAATACTGTTTTCCACGTCTCCTTCCATCCGAAATAGATTCAGGCAGACTCCTTGCTTCACATTCTTTACTTTTCCTTCAATGACACAAGTACCTTGCGCCTGCATACAAACGCTTATTAATAACAGAAAAACAGCGCTTACTACCTTCCTGCAGTTCATATCCTTTATCGATTTTGATTAACAATGAACAATGATACTAAGAATAAAAGGAATTACGAAAATATCGTACCCCCTTTTATTCATATTTAACATCGACCTTTTTTATTGGTAACTATTCAGCGAATAATTACTTTTTATTTGAACCGCGACGTATCCACCGCCTCCCGTTGCTTCTCCTTATATCCTCCGAACTTATAGGTGAACGATACACCTGCTTCGCGGAAGCATGAGTAACGGTTCGTCACATTCTGCGTCCTGAAACGGATGCGGGGAGAAATCTGTCCCGTCTCAAAAAGGTCATTGCAGTAGAGGTTGAGGATGGCTTTGTTCTTGGCGAAGCCGTAGCGCAGGGCGATATTCACATGGCCCGACGCTGGCAGGTCGTAGATGCCCTGGATGGCTTTGCTGTGCACAAATCCGGTCACCGTCAGCTTCAAGTCGGGCTTGGTGGAGAGAGTAAAAGTATTGTTCATCTGGGCAATGCCATAACATTGTTTTCTGTCGAAAGGAATATCCCAGAAATCACCATCCTTTTCGCGGTGCCACAAGCCGATGAGGGTAAGGCGCGAGTTCAACAAATTCTTCACATTAAATGGAATAGAGGCTTGTATGCCTGCTTGTTGCTGACAGTCGAAACTGAGTGTCTTGTAGATTTCAACCAGACGTTCGGAGGATTGGTAGAGCGTCTGTACGGAGTAGTCCTTGGTGTGATTGAACCAGGCGCTGAAGATGTATTTGCTTTTCAAAATATAGGTCATTTTCACCCCATACTCTTGTGCCGGTTTCAGCAACGGATTACCATGCAGCTCGGAATATCCGCCACCGATGTAAGAGACGGCATCCTGCACGGCCCAGTAGTCGGGATAGTCCTTGTCACTGCTCAGGGAGAGTTGGAGGATATGTCCCGGGGCAGGCATATAGTTCAGGTTGAGGATGGGATACCAGTCCCACTGGCTCCAGACGGGAGTCTTGTAATGCTCCACGGCAAGAGAAGCGTCCAAGACAAGGTTGTCGCCGAAACTCTTGCTGAAGCCGGCATAGACATTCCAGGTCTGCTCGCGGCGGTGGGACTTCATATTGCTCAAGGCATCCGACGAAGTCAAACGTTCACCGGTTTCGGGGTCGTAATAATACTGATAACTGTTGTCGATGCCGGTGGTGTAGACGGCTCCGTAGTTCAAGTCCCAGCCTTTGCCCAGACTGTGTTCCTGTGCCAGAAAGAACTTCCAGCGATTGATGCGCTGGCAGTCTTCCGTGTAGAAATCGAGTTCCTCGTCCTGCATGCGGCTATGTAGTAGTTGGTCGGACGGAGAGCGGTAGTAGGTCAGTTCGGCACCGGCTTTGAGGCCGAAAGGAGCGCGGTAGTCCAGACGGCCGTTGTGCAGCCAGTCGGTGCTGTTGCTGCGAGTGGTAGAAACTTGGGTACCGGTGATATCCCTGTGATTGTGACCGGTGGAATAGGCGCCGTCATAGACGAAACTCAGCTGATGGTCCTTGGCGAGGTCATAGTCCGCTCCTGCCCGGAAGCTGTGGGCATGGCTGCGGCCACGGCTCACCTCATCTGTTGTCATGGGGTGAACCGAGCCGTCTGCCAAGGTGTGCACAGCCTCTTTACCGGTAGTAGAGTAGCCGCGGCCATGGCTGTGCGAGTAAAGAAAGTCTGCTGAGAATTTATTCTTGCTGAAGAGCAGGCTGGCGCGTTGTTCAAAGCCTTCGTCGTGTTTTTGGCGATACTTGGCGTAGAGTTCGCCTTGCCAGGAGCCGGGGCCGTCTGCCGATTGTTTCAGGGTGATATTGACAAGTGCGCCACGCACCTGGTAGCGCGCAGGGGCATTGTACATCACTTCCGCTGTCTCGATGCGGCTGGCAGGAATGCTGCGCAGCAAGGCATAGAGCTGCCCGGTACCGAGGGTGGTTACTTTGCCGTCCAGGATAACGGTGACTCCCTGGCCTGCCAGTTGCAGCCCGCCATTCACCTCGATGACGCCGGGAAGCTCTTTCACGGCATCGTAGGCATTGTCCACGGGGAGATTCCGGATAAGGCGGGGCAGGTCATACACCAGTTTGCCTTGTGCTGCCTTTACGATGGGGCGTTCACCGGTAATCATCACCTCCGGCAAGGTCTGATAAAGGCTGTCCAGACGGGCATCGGTCGTGACAAGGCTGTCAGCGCTGAGGATGCGGTTGCCGTCCGCATCGGAGGTGGTTGCAGTGCCGTTGTTCTCTTGTGCCGAAAGACTGATGCTCAATGCACAGCATACAATAGGGAGTAAATAGAATCGTTTCATGTTCTTCTTCATATTCATGTTTATATTCTTCTTCTGTGAATCTTCATCCGCAAAGTACGGCAGAATCAGCAGAAACTTGTGTTATCAGCGGCTTACCAAGTGTTATCCAGTGTTATCGGGAGTGTTATTTAGTCTTATCGGATGTCAGGGTTCACAACATTAATCCTATCTTTGTATGTATAAAAACAACCGGAAACAAACATGAAACTGCCATTCAAATATATTGCCATACTTGTCATCGTCTCCCTGGCCGGCATCTTCGCCTACCAAGCCTACTGGCTGACGGGACTCTACCATACCATGCACGACCAGATGGAGCGCGACATCACCGAAGCCATGCGCATGAGCGACTATAACGAGATGATGATACGCGTGGAAAAACTACGGAATGACAGCATCAAAGAAGGAACCGTGAGTGTATCGGCAGGTTATGATAACGACAAGTCCTACGTCAGCAGCTCCACAAGTATCACCACGACCATCCCGAAGCAAGAGCCCGAGAAAGCGGACAGCCTCATTGTGGAAGTGACGGGAGACACCATATCCGAGTACGAACCTGCCGACCTGCAGCAATCCGCCATGAGAGTCCACGAAGGCATGGACGTCATCCTCGGCAAGCAGAACAACATGCAGAAACTGACGAACTACTTCCAACGCGGACTGCACTCCGGACTGGACGTCGTCCTCAACCCAGACCTCGCCATCTACGACAGCCTGCTCACCAGCCTGCTGCGCGAGCAGGGACTCGACATGCCCTACCGGCTGGAATACCTGTATGCGGGAGGCGGCAGCGGCAACGTCCTCCCCTACACCGACACCCTTTCCGTGAAGGGCACCGAGGGGTACACGCCCAGCGCCCAAGCCGTGCAGTACGACTATGCCTTCAACCTGCATGGCAGCCAGTTGTACCGGCTGACGATAGAACCCGTCACCGCGATTGTGCTACGGCAGATGTCGGGCATTCTCGCCACTTCCTTCATCATTCTCGTGATACTCTCCTTCTCCTTCTGGTTCCTTATCCGCACCATCTTGAAGCAAAAGACCCTGGAGGAAATGAAGAGCGACTTTACCAACAACATCACCCACGAACTGAAAACACCCATCGCCGTGGCCTATGCCGCCAACGATGCCCTGCTGAACTTCAACCAGGCCGAGGAAAAGACGCAACGCGACAAGTACCTGCGCATTTGCCAGGAGCAGCTTCAGCGGCTTAGCAGACTGGTGGAGCAGATTCTCTCCATGAGCATGGAGCGCCGCCGTACGTTTCGCCTCCATCCGGAGGAGCTCTCCCTGCAAGAAATCGTGGAACGCCTCGTAGAGCAACACAAGCTGAAAGCCGGGAAGCCCGTCCACACCTCCACCGACATCGAGCCCCAGGACCTCACCGTCCTTGCCGACCGTACGCACTTCAGCAACATCCTCAGCAATCTGCTGGACAATGCCATCAAATACTCTAACGGAGAAGCCGAAATAGACATCCGCTGCCGACGGATTGCTACCATGGAGCAAGGCGAGCAGACCGAAATATCTGTCAGCGACCGTGGCATAGGCATCGCACCGGAAAAGCTGAAGCATATCTTCGACAAGTTCTACCGCGTACCCACGGGTAATCTGCACGATGTGAAAGGCTATGGGCTGGGACTGTTCTATGTGAAGACCATGATAGAGAAGCATGGTGGCGGCGTATCGGTAAAGAGTGAGTTGGGAAAAGGAAGTACCTTTACGATAAGGATATGATAACATTATTTGTTAGGGCACTTTACATTACTTGTAACAAAAGCGACAATTATGGAAAAGATAACCGTACTTCTGGTTGAGGACGAACAAACCCTCGCCATGATTATCAAAGACACATTGGAAGGGCAGAACTTCATCATCCACACCGCAGCAGACGGTGAAGAAGGATTGCGCAAGTTCTTCGACCTCCGCCCCGACGTGCTGGTGGCAGACGTGATGATGCCCCGCATGGACGGCTTTGAAATGGTGCGCCGCATCCGGCAGACCGACAAACAGACCCCGGTACTGTTCCTCACCGCCCGCTCCGCCATCAACGATGTGGTGGAAGGGTTTGAACTGGGTGCCAACGACTATCTGAAGAAACCCTTCGGCATGCAGGAGCTGATGATTCGGATCAAGGCGCTGGCAGGTAAAGCCTTCTCCTTTACAGACGAGAAGCCCAAGGAAAGCACCAGCTTCGAGATAGGCGACTACCGACTCAACTCCATCACGCAGCGACTTACGTACGTGGGAGTCGCTGCCTCACCGCAGATGCAGACGGAAGTGGAACTCTCCCACCGCGAGTCCGAAATACTGAAACGCCTCTGCGAGAACCGCAACCAGGTGGTCAATACCCAGAACGTATTGCTCGACCTCTGGGGAGACGACAGCTTTTTCAACTCCCGCAGCCTGCATGTGTTCATCACCAAACTGCGGCATAAACTGGCCGGAGACGAGCGCATCCGTATCGTCAATGTGCGGGGAATAGGATATAAACTGATAGTAGACTAAACTAAAACTAAACTGCCGTCTTCGTCCCTGCCATTCGTATAAAGAAATAGAAGTAATACAAAGATATTTCCGGAAATAGAGGGAAACGAGTATCTTTGTTCAGTCCGCCCCTATGCGGTGGGCAGCAACTGAAATCGTGAACAAAGAACTATGAAACAAATCTTCTTCTGCATCATCACTTTACTTGCAGGCATGTCATCCGTCAGCGCACAGAGCGAGATGCCTGCCGATACGGTACGCTCTGCGTCCGTACGCGACGAGATGTCTCCCGAAGGCATGTCTCCGTCCGAAAAGGAGCTTCTGCCGGACGTGAAGAATTACGACGGCTTCCTGCTGGATATGGGGCTGATGAATCTGTCCGCCCCCACTCTTCCCAGATTCACTTTGGAGATACCGGATGCCAGCAAGGACTACAGCCGCATCTTCCGGTTGAACCCGAACGTGACTTATTCACAAGGCCTTTCGAACCTATTCTCACTCAGCAACTCCCGGTATTTCAGTTCGAACCCTTTCGGGCTGACGGGCTTCCGGGGCTCTGCCGACAACCTGCAAATGGGAAGTTTCACTTTGAAGAACGGCATGCGTATCCATACCTACGGCGAATATGACAAGGACGGCTGGAAAGTGCCCAACCCTTCCGCACTGCCTTGGGAAAAGAACAATTTCAAAGGGGCGTTCGAGCTGAAATCGGCCAACGGAGCCTTTGGCATACGCATCGAGGTACAGCAAGGCAAACACGTGCCCTATTGATGTCCATCACTTAACGACAGAATCTATGGCAAGAAAGAAAATACTGGTGATAGGCGCCAACGGTTTTACCGGCAGACGCATCCAGGATGATTTGTCCCGCAACCTGTCTTATCAGACAACGGGCTATTCCCTGCACGACGACATCCGTCCCCATTCGGGTGACTATCGTTTCATCCGTACGGATATATGCAACCGCCAGGCGGTGGAAAAGCTTTTCCAGGAAGTGCAGCCGGATGTCGTAATCAATACCTCCGCCCTCTCCGTCCCCGATTATTGCGAAACACACCATGCAGAAGCAGATGCCGTCAACATTACTGCCGTGGAGCATCTGGCAGAATGCTGCAAAGCAGAAGGAAGCTGCTTCATCCATCTTTCCACAGACTTTGTTTTCAGCGGCAATACGAATCGGCCTTATACGGAAGAAGATAACAAAAAGTTGCCATGTCTGCTGTTGTGGCATATCACTCTCTACCCGCCAAGTGTAGATGTTCATATCCTCACCTATCAGGCAGATATAAGTACCTTTCTTAGCCCAAAGCGGCAACCCCATACTGTACAGATTACCATCAAAAATCACCAGACTAAAACAATCCGTACCCACTTCCGAAACAGGTACCTCGAAACGAAAGCTGTTTCCCTGCAACGTATCGACAGCAATACTACTCCTACGCCACCTTCCATCCTAAACAGATTCAAGCAGACACCCTACCTCACATTCTTTACCTTACCTTCAATAATAAAACTTCCTTGCGCCTGCACACAAATGCTTGCCAATAATAGAAACACAGCGTTTATTGCCGTATTACAATTCATAGTCCTCTACTGATTTTGATTAATGAAAAACAAAAAGTGGCTGCCCACAAAATGGGCAACCACTCGATTCAAGGTTAGAATTGTGAAATAATGTAATGCAAAACTGTTATATTCCTATTAGTTGAGTACCACTCCGCCATTGTCTGTCGGGTTCTGGGTTAAAGTACCCGGATAAGCGTTGATAGCATCTTGCGGAATGTAATAAGTCACACGATAGTCAGTAGCCGAAACGTCTTCAAACTGTTTGTGCGGACCCGGGAAACGACGAGTCAAAGGCTTGCCGTTACGGAATACATCATAGCTACGTTCTGCCTGATACGCCAATTCCAATTGACGCTCTTTGTCGATTCTTTCGGCAGCATCCTCTTCATCCAACGATACATAGCCAGCTCCCGGAATAGAACGTTCACGAATTGTGTTCAGGTCAGTCAAAGCCTGGCTATATTGTCCCAATTTAGCGTACGCTTCCGCGCGGTTCAGGTAAATCTCGCCCAACCGGCTGATGATGGGAGAATGGAGATGTGAATCTTCACCCTCACGAGAACACTTGGTGATATAGAATTGCGGATATACACGGTTCAGAGAAATATAGTAGTCCAATACTCCTTGGTAGGTTGCTCCACCATAATTGATTTCGTAGATTTCCTCTTCTTCGTTGACAGGAGTCAGTGTATAAGAGTTCTTCTCTGCATCTTTGCAAGTCACTGTAGCCCCATTGCGTTCTGCATCGAATTGTGCGTAGTTCAATATAGGGTCGGAGCCTTTTTCTTGTTCTTTTTTGATGAAACGGAACACCAATTTATTCCCATCTTCATACGTCGGTTCGATGAAAGCAGCGCGTGCATCTACAATTCTATAATGGTCCGGACGCCAGTCGTTACGACCTGTCTCATTCAGCAAGTCGATGTATTTGGCACTGGCATACATTTCGCCCCATCCCATACCGCCAATGTTGGCATACATACCACCGATACCGTAGTAATGGTCATATCCCGAGAATTCGGAAGCCACACGTTTTACCACGAAGATAGATTCGTCGTTGTTTTCCGGCGTAAGGGTATTGTATTTCATGAATTGGTCACGATTCAACAGGCTATAATCACCGGAATTGATTACCTTGTCGGCATATTCCACAGCCAAGCGTGCATATTCTTGATTCGGGTTTTCATAAGTACCGCTCATGTACAGGTACACACGTGACAGCATGGCTTGTGCGGCACCTTTTGAAGCGTAAGCAGGACCTTTGTCTATAGTCAGCATTTCTTCGGCTTTCTTCAAGTCACTAATAACTTGTTCGTAAGTCTCCTTCACGGTAGCACGGTCTTCCATAAACAAGTCTGTCATGATGTTGTCAGGAGTACCGTTTACAATGGGCACACCCAAATTTTTTTCCGGTGCCTGATAGTATGGACGTCCATATGCACGTACAAAATAGAAGTAGAGCATACCGCGCACGTAATAGCATTCGCCCAGTTGGTTGTCGATTTCTTCACTTTGTCCTTCTTCAATCATGTTGATGATGTTCGAAGCCTGTGCGATACCTTTGTAACCATAGTCCCAAAAGTTCTGGAGACGATAGTTGTTGGGAGTACGAGAGTATGAGATGAATTCAAAGAAAGCATCCGTGGAACTACCACGAATCATCATGTTGTCTCCGGCGTATTCACCGCAACGGTGCATAGGGTCGGACCATGTCTTCAATTGTGCATATACTCCATTCATCAAGGCATCCAAGGATGCAGAAGGGTCGCTGGTGATTTGCTCAGCAGACATAGAACCATATGGCAGTCTTTCAATGTCGCAACTTGTCAATGCAGTTGCTGCAACAAGTGCGATGGCTAGTATCTTTTTCATTGTTTATTTTCCTTTTTTTAGATTAGAATGTAACATTTAGACCAAGCATGAATCTACGAACAGACGGATAAACCGCCGGACCGGCAGTTCCCATAACGGAACCATCGGATGCAGGAATCTCAGGGTCAACTCCGGAATAATCTGTAACGGTAAACAGGTTCTCGCCCGAGAGAGAAAGACGGAGGTTCTGTATACCGTATTTCTTCAAAACGAAGTTATAGCTCAGAGTCAGTGAGCGTAACTTCAGATAATCGCTATCTTCCAAATAACGTGAAGATGCGGAATTACCCTTGTCGGAATTGTTGTATTTGGCCACAGGGTGTGTAGCAATGTCACCCGGTTTTTCCCAACGGCTCCAGCCCTTTTGCAATTTCATTTGGTTACGGTCGGTATAAGTACCGTCCGAGTCATATTCCTGACGTGAGTAGTTGTAGATTTGTCCACCGAGAGAATAGCCGAATACAGCACTCAGGTCGAAGTTCTTCCATGATAAAGAAGTAGAGAATCCACCGAATACTTTCGGATTGGCTGTACCCAGTTTGTAATAGTCTGCTTCCGAATAATTGGATGTCGTTACTTTATTACCGTTCTCATCGTCCATGTACCACATCGGGGCACCGTTTTCAGAATTTACACCTGCCCATTCTTTTCCATAATAAGTGTCGATAGGTTCACCCACCTCCAGACGTCTGTTGATGGTACCGGCAATGGAACTACCATCGCTAATGATAACGGGAACTATGGCATAACTGCCGTCAGCTTGCTTCTGTGCATAGAGGTCTTTCAACTCGTTTTTGTTGGTAGCGACGTTGAACTCTACGTTCCAGTTCCAGTCTTTGTTGTGGATAATGTCGCCACCTACGGAAAGTTCAAAACCGGTATTACGCATCTTACCGATATTCTTGTAGATGGATGTTACACCAGTCAAACCAGTAACGGGCACATTGTAGAGAATGTTATCGGTGTTCTTCAGATAGTAATCAAAAGTCATGTGCAGACGATTGTCAAGGAACGCACCATCCACACCAATACCGGTGGTGAAAGTTTTCTCCCAAGTCAGGTCTTTGTTCCCGATGACAGAAATCAAAGCTCCTGCCTGTTCGTTATAGCTGGAAGAAACGGAATAAAGGTCGTACTGCGGATAAAGTGAACTGGGACGGTTACCTACAGAACCGTAGGATGCACGGAGTTTCAGATTGTCCACCCAATCTGCGTTGAACCAGTCTTCACGGTTAATAATCCAACCGGCACTGACAGAGAACAAATTACCATACTTGGCATTGTCTCCCAAATTGGAAGCACCATCACGACGAAACATCACTTCTCCCAAATATTTATTGTCATAAGTGTATTTCCAGTTGGTAAAATAAGATTGTACAGCCCATTCAGTGCGTGCACCTCCAATAGATTCAGGAATGGCAGTAACGTCCATCACCTGGAAACCGGGAATAAACCCTGTACCGTTTCCTGCAAAGGTCTTGGCCGTGTAGTCCTTAAACTCGTAGGATACGTGACCGTTGATAGAGTGCTTACCGAACATTTTGCTCACCATCAAGTTCTGGTTGGTATAGCGGCGCACCACTTCACTGCGATATTCATACAAACGTCCATCCACACCGGAACCGCCATTTGAGCGCGGGTCTGTATAGCTATGTAAAGAATAAGAAAGGTAGCGGTAATTGTTTACAGAGGTGAATGTCAACCAGTCTGTAAGACGAATGTCGAAGTCAAAGTTACCCATGAACTCATAGTTGGTAGATTCTCCATAGTTGCCATAGCTTAAGTCCAGCAAATAGTTGGTATTCTGCGCATTTACCCATCCACTATAACGATGAGGCACCAATTCTCCATTTTTGTCATACGGACTATCCCAAGGGAACATGGAATACATGGCGGTAACAGAATATTGCTGGTCGTAAATGTCACGGCGAGAACCACTCAATGACGGTTTTACTGTTAACCAGTTGAACGGCTTATAGGTGGTACGCGTACGGAAGCTGTATCGCTTATAGTCATATCCCTTTACAGCTCCTTCTTCATCGTAGTAGCCAACAGATAAGTAAGACTGGAGTTTGTCTGAACCTCCAGAGATTGAGACGTGATAATCTTGCGTGAAACCGGTCTTGGTAGCCAAATCCCACCAGTTAAAATTACTGTTGCGCAGTTCAGGATTCCAGCGGGTAAACGCAATTTCGTTAACATTCTGGAAAGAAGCGTAATAATCGTACAACTCGGCACCGTTCATCACTTCCAGATTACCGTTGTTCACAGTACTTATACCCATCTTGACGGATGCACTTACATTCAATTTGCCTTCACGCCCTTTCTTGGTAGTGACTACAATCACACCGTTGGCACCTTCCGAACCATAAATAGCAGTCGAAGCGGCATCTTTCAAAACGGTCATACTTTCAATGTCAGCAGGGTTCAAATCACCGGCACTACTACCTACGATAACACCGTCGATAACCCACAAGGGCTGTGTACCACCGCTCAACGAAGCTTGTCCGCGAATCACTACGGCACCATTAGAACCTGGTTGTCCAGAACCCGGAGCCACATATACGCCCGGCACCTTGCCGTTCAGCATATTTTCCACAGAAGGAGTAGTGATGTCCTTCAGTTTGTCACTCTTCACAGTGCTCATGGCTCCTGTCAAACTCTCCTTGCGTTGGGTAGTATAACCCACAACGACTACCTCGTCCAATGTTTCGGTGTCCTCTGCCAACTTGACAATTTGCGTTCCAGAGGTCGCAGCCACCTCGATAGTCTTATATCCAATATAAGATACGACCAACGTGGCGCCTACCGGTGCATTCAATTCATATTCTCCATCCAGATTCGTAATGGTACCATTAGTTGTACCTTTCACCAATACATTGGCACCAATAATGGTTTCCCCATTATTGTCCAAAACCTTACCTTTGATTTTCGTGGTTTGTTGTGTAATTGCAGGCAGCAAATTTACCGCATCTGCCAGAGTAGCAGACACTGGTATGGAAAATATTCCCAAGGCACCTGCAAGCAAGACATACTTGCCAGTCAGAGTTAATCTTTCAACTTTCATAAGTATTACTTTGGGTTAATAAATATGTATAATTTTGATTATCAACAAATAAAACACACTTATCCGTTCTTTCTAAAGCAGAGAGACCTACCATTTGTTAATAATCAGCGCAAAATTATACAAATATTTAATAATTACAATACCCCTATTAAAAAAATATATAAAAAACATAGAATAATATCGTAATATCTAAAGTTGCTTTGGATACCATCTTCAACACCCGTAGCCAGCACGTGTTCATCACAAAACTGAGGCGCAAGCTGGCTGGAAACGAGTACATCTGTATTGCTAATATGAGGGGAATAGGCTACAAACGGATCATCAACGGCTGAAACTCTCTTTAATAAAGCTTTCTCATTTATAATTGAATTTTGTAGTAACTTTATTCTTTAGAAAGATTAAAGTCTCATATATTCCAACTACCTTTGTATTTGAAACCCAATGAATCAATTATAAAACGGCAAAGATTATAATAATATAGAATAATAATTATGTACCAAAATGGAATGATAAAACGGATGCTGCTTTGCGTCCTTGTCTTATTTACAGGCACTTTGTCCGTCCATGCACAAGAAGAAGTGGCGACCGACACGATAAGCGGCCTACCGGCAACCGTAAAAAATTACGACGGCTTCCTGCTGGATATGGGACTGATGAATCTGTCCGCCCCCACTCTTCCTAAATTTACTTTGGAGATACCGGATGCCAGCAAGGACTACAGCCGCATCTTCCGGTTGAACCCGAACATGACTTATTCACAAGGTCTTTCGAACATATTCTCACTCAGCAACTCCCGGTATTTCAGTTCGAACCCCTTCGGACTGACGGGCTTCTGGGGCTCTACTGACAACCTGCAGATGGGAAGTTTCACTTTGAAGAACGGCATGCGCATCCATACCTACGGCGAATATGACAAAGACGGATGGCGAGTGCCCAACCCTTCCGCACTGCCTTGGGAAAAGAACAATTTCAAAGGGGCGTTCGAGCTGAAATCGGCCAACGGAGCCTTTGGCATACGCATCGAAGTGCAGCAGGGAAGGAACTATCCATATTGAAAGGGGCCGAAGTGACAATGTGACTCTGGCAGCCCCAGCATGCTTCTTTTGTCTGTCTTCAATCACGCATTTATAAACGTAATTATGAAAAGGAAAATACTGGTGATAGGCGCCAACGGTTTTACCGGCAGACGCATCCTGGACGATTTGTCCCGCAATCAGGCTTATCAGGCAACGGGCTGTTCCCTGCACGATGACATCTGTCCTCATTCGGGCGACTATCGCTTTATCCGTACGGACATATGCAACCGATCCGCAGTGGAAAAGCTTTTACAGGAAGTACGGCCGGATGTCGTAATCAATACCTCCGCCCTTTCCGTCCCCGATTATTGCGAAACACACCATGCAGAAGCGGATGCCGTCAACATTACTGCCGTGGAGCATCTGGCAGAATGCTGTGAGGCGGGAGGCAGCCGTTTTATCCATCTTTCCACCGATTTCGTTTTCGGTGGTGATGCAGACCGGCTCTATACGGAGGAGGATATTCCCGCTCCTGTCAATTATTACGGCTACACCAAACTGGAAGGTGAGAAACGCATCGCTGCCGTTTGCGGGAATTATGCCATCGTCCGTGTAGTGGTGGTGTACGGTGCTGCCCTGCCCGGACAGCATGGCAATGTGCTCCAACTGGTGGCAAACAGATTAAGGAGCAATGAGGAAGTGTTCGTCGTGGCCGACCAATGGCGTACGCCCACCTTCGTGGGAGACGTGTCGCAAGGAGTGGAGAAACTGATAAACCACCCGCAAAACGGCATCTACCACCTCTGTGGCAGCGAGTGCCTGACCATTGCAGACATCGCTTATCGGGTAGCGGACGTATTGGGGCTGAATCGCTCGCTCATCCGTCCCGTCACCACAAAGGAGATGAATGAAAAGACGCCACGTCCCCGTTTCAGCGGACTGAGTATAGAAAAGGCACGCCAGGAACTGGAGTATCGGCCACACACGCTGGATGAAGGAATAAAGCTGATGTTCGGATGGTGAATAATGCAGGCTCGGATGGCAGCAGATTCCCTTTACGGAGCAATCCGGGCTATTTCAAGCTACCGCCGATAATATCGAGCAGCTCATTCGTAATGGCCTGCTGGCGGCTCTTGTTATACTGCTTCGTCAAATCCTGAATCAGCTCGTTGGCGTTGTCCGTCGCCGTCTGCATGGCAAGCATGCGGGCAGCATGTTCCGAAGTGTTGGAATCAAGAAGTACGGTAAATATCTTCTGGCTCAACACCTTGGGCAGGAGTTCCGCTATCAGCTCACCGACGGAAGGCTCCACGATATAGTCATTATTAAAACTGCGGGCATCTTCCGGCATACCCTCCTCCGCCTCCTGCACCACTTGTGTCAGGTCAATGGGCAGATAATTCTCACGGAACAACACCTGCGAACCCATCGACTTGAAGTGATGATAAATCAGTTCCACATGGTCAATCCGCTTTTCCACAAACTCCCGCATCAGCTTCTCTGCCAGTCCGTACGCTTCGACATACGAAGGCTTGTCCGCCATCACCTGAAAGCTGCCTTGCGACACATATCCCATCTTCCTGACGGCTTCCTCCACCTTTCTCCCAACGGGATATATCAGAATATTCTCCTTGCCCAGCGACTGGTAGTCTTCCAAAGTCCGTTCCAGCATCTTCGCCACGTTCGAGTTGAATGCACCACACAAGGAACTGTTGGACGAAAACGCCACGACCGCTACCCTCTTCACGGGCCTTTTCTCGGTATAAGGCGACTGGAAGGAAGCATCCGTACGCAGAAAGTTCGTCAGAATCTCATTCAGCTTCCGTTGATAAGGCAGCATATTCTCAATCCGCCCCTGCACCTTGTGCAGCTTGGCAGATGCCACCATCTTCATCGCCGATGTTATCTGGCGTGTACTCTTGACGGAGCTGATTCTATTTTTTACCTCTTTCAGTGAAGCCATATATTTATTTACGATTTAGTTATTTACGATTGAGGTTACTTTTGCCTGCATCCGATTGCAGGTCACATGAATTGCCTTGCAACCGCCTCTGCCGTCTCCTCAATCTTCTTGCAGACATCGTCGTTGATGACACCCGTCTTTAAAACGTCGAGCACCTCCATGCGATAGTTCATCTCAAGAGACTCAAGGAAGTTGCGTTCAAATTCGCCGACCTTGTCCAAAGGAACATCCCTCAGCAAGCCGTGCGTGCCGCAATAAAGAATGGCAATCTGCTTTTCCACCGGCATGGGGCTGTATTGGGGCTGTACCAGCAGGCGTGTATTCTTCTGTCCCTTGTCGATGGTCAATGCCGTCACGGGGTCCATATCGCCACTGAACTTGGCAAATGCTTCCAGCTCACGGTATTGCGCCTGGTCAATCTTCAGCGTGCCCGCCACCTTCTTCATGGCCTTGACCTGGGCATTGCCACCCACGCGGCTCACGGAGATGCCCACGTCGATGGCGGGACGGTTGCCCTGATTGAAGAGGTTCGTATCAAGGAATATCTGCCCGTCGGTAATTGAAATCACATTCGTCGGGATATAGGCGGATACGTCTCCTGCCTGAGTTTCGATGACGGGCAATGCAGTCAGCGAACCGCCACCCTTCACCTTGCCTTTCAGACTGTCCGGCAGGTCGTTCATCTCCCGCGCCACTTCCTCCTGACTGATGATTTTTGCCGCACGTTCCAACAAACGGGAGTGCAGATAGAAGATGTCGCCCGGATATGCCTCACGTCCCGACGGACGGCGCAGAATCAGAGACACTTCGCGATAGGCCACTGCCTGCTTGGACAAGTCGTCGTAGACCACCAGTGCATGACGACCGGTATCACGGAAATACTCTCCGATGGCTGCTCCTGCAAAGGGGGCATAGTACTGCAATGCGGCCGGGTCGCCCGCCGTGGCAGCCACCACGATGGTATAGTCCATCGCACCGTACCGGTGCAGGGTGTTCACAATAGAAGCTACGGTAGAACCTTTCTGGCCAATGGCCACATAAATGCAATACACCGGATCACCTGCTTCAAAATTGGCACGCTGGTTGATGATGGCATCAATGGCAATGCCCGTCTTACCGGTCTGGCGGTCACCGATAATCAGCTCACGCTGTCCGCGGCCAATAGGTATCATGGCATCCACAGCCTTCAGACCGGTCTGCAGCGGCTGGTTCACCGGCTGACGGAAGATAACTCCCGGTGCCTTACGTTCCAGCGGCATTTCATAAAGTTCTCCGCCTATCAGCCCTTTGCCGTCAAGCGGTGCGCCCAAGGGGTCTATTACACGCCCCAGCATACCCTCTCCCACCATGATGGAAGCAATACGCTTGGTACGCTTCACAATGAAGCCTTCCTTGATTTTATCCGTAGGGCCAAGCAACACAGCACCCACATTATCTTCTTCAAGGTTCATCACAATGGCCTTGATGCCGTTGTCGAATTCCAACAACTCGTTGGCTTCGGCATTGCGCAGCCCATAGATACGGGCTACACCGTCACTGACTTGCAGTACCGTGCCAATCTCGTCCAGCTGCACGCGGGTGTCAATCCCTTCCAGTTGCTTGCGGAGAATTTCGGAGACTTCGCTTACTTTTATATTTTCAGACAACATCTTAGTATTTATTATTTTACGATTTACTATTTTGAAAGAATCCGGACCACATACTGTTTGACCTCTGCAACTTACGCATCGTAAGACCATTAGATAGCAAATTGCAAATTGTCAAATCGTAAGTCACACGATTCTTCTATTCTTATCAATGAACTGCTGTTTCACTTTCTTAAGCTGCGTAGCAATACTGGCATCCAGACGGAAGTCGTTGATGTCGAAGATAAAACCACCTTCAATAGAGGAATCCACTTCGGTCTGCAACTCCATGCTGGCATGCAGCAGAGCGGAGGCACTGTCATGGATACGTTCCCGCACTTCCCGGCTGACGGGAACGGCTGTTATCAGCCTTCCTACACCGATATGCTTGTCTTTCCGGTACAAATCCAGAAAGCTCAAGCAGATGTACTGGAGAAGGTTTTCCCGCCGGTTCTTCAACACCAGGGCCATGAAACGTGCAAACTCACGGCTGGCAGGAGCATCCCCCACAGCAGCGGTACAGATAAGTGCGAACTTCTCACGTATCGTCAGGATGGGGTTTTCCAATGCCATGCGCAAATCCGGATGTTTCCTGAAGCTGCGGTCGAGCATACAAAATTCCTTGTACAGCGTATCTTCTGTCCCCATGCTCTTGGCATATTCCATCAAAGCTTTCGCATAACGCATCGAAACGATTCCTATATCCATTTCTTTGAGAATTAATTGTTTTTACTTGCGGCCAGCACTTCATCCAGCATCCGGTCTATCATCTTCATCTGCTCATGTTTATCGTCCAGATTCTTGCGGATAATCTTCTCGGCTATATCCACGGACAAGACTGCCACCTGACGGCGAATATCGCGGATGGCCTCTTCCTTCTCTTGCCGTATCTGCTTTCTAACTTCATCCAGCTCCTTCTGCGCGGCGGCTTCCGCCTGCTTGCGTGCTTCGACGATAATCTTGTCACGCTCATGCATCGCCTCCCGCAGAATGCGTCCTTGTTCTTTGTTGGCAGAAGCAATCAGCGCTTCACTCTCCTCTTTCAGTTTGGAGAGCCGGGCATTCGCTTCGCGTGCCACTTCCAAAGACTGGTCGATGTAGGTCTTGCGACCTTCCACCATCTTGGTGATAACGGGAAAACCGTACTTGGCAAGCACCGTAAACACCACACCGAATGAAAGGAGCATCCAAAAAAGCAGACCACTATCGGGTAATAACAATGACATAATCTTATTCAGTATTTTACTATTTTACAATTTGGCTGCGCAGTGATGCCGCACGACAAATTAAACTTTGCAAATGGTAGACTGTACATCATAAAAAGAATACCAATAAACACACAACTACTGCCAACAAAGCAACACCTTCAATCAAGGCAGCGGCAATAATCATGTTCATACGGATATCTCCGGATGCTTCCGGCTGGCGGGCAATGGCCTCCATGGCAGAACCGCCGATTTTACCGATACCTACACCAGCACCAACAACAGCCAGACCGGCGCCAATGGCCGCACCCAGTTTACTAACTCCCATACCTGCCGCAGCAGCTTGCAATAATACAGATAGTAACATAACTTTTAGTTTTTAAATGATTATTTTTATTCATATTCTATATTCCCACACAATTTTATCCTTCTATCACCTCATCACTTTACCGCCTCCTCCTTATGCTCTTCCTGCGCCAGACCGATGAATACAGCCGACAGCATGGTGAACACGTATGCCTGGATAAAGGCAACCAGCAGTTCAAGCGCATTCATAAAGATATTGAACAACACCGATGCTACGGTCAGCGTTCCGTTCAAAGCAGGTCCCATACCGGCCGAGATGAATATCAGGCAGGTAAGCACCAGCATTGCCATGTGTCCTGCCAGCATATTGGCAAAAAGACGTATCATCAAAGCAAACGGCTTGGTGAAAATGCCGAAGAACTCGATAAACGGCATCATGGGAACCGGCACCTTCAGCCACCAAGGTACGTCCGGCCAGAAGATATCTCTCCAATAGGTCTTGGTTCCAAAGATATTCACGGCCAAGAAAGTACAGATGGCCAGTACCATCGTAACGGCTATATTTCCCGTCACGTTGACCCCTCCGGGAAAGAAAGGAATCAGCCCCATGACGTTGTTGATGAAGATAAAGAAGAAGGCCGTCAGCAAGTAAGGCGCAAATTTACGGTATTTTGGACCGACACAACTCTTTATAATATCATCGTTCACCATCATGATGAACATCTCCATAAACCCGATGAAACCACCGGGAGCGGCACTTCCCTGCGGGTGCTTACGATACCAGTGCGCCACACTCAAAATGATGACAAGCAGCAATGCACTGTTGATGAGCAAAGCCAGAGTCACCTTCGTGATGGAGATGTCCAACGGACGCGTTTCGTTTCCGACGGCATCATGCTCCACCAGTTTGCCTTCGTACTTGCTTCCTGCGGGAGCGATGGAAAAGCCTTCATAACTTCCGCCATTTTCCTCCAGACGTGAGGATAAGAAGGCATGCCATCCGGTAGCCGGGCTATGTACGATTACCGGCAACGGAATCGTAACGTGAGTCTCACCCCACGTCGTGATGTGCCATTCGTAAGAATCGCCGATATGCCCGAAGACAATCTCCTTCACGTCCACCGTGCTCCCGGCCCGCACCGTGGCAGGCAGCAGCATGCCCAGTGCCAGCAGAACAACAGTCAGTATGTCACGCAATCTTTTCATCATTACTTTTCTTTTTCGGTTTCCTGCCCGCTTCAAAAGTGAAGAAGAACCAGGAATCATAAATCAAATATATCAGATAGTTGGCTATAAACGTCAACAGAAACGCCCTGGCTTCCTCCTGCACAACAACGCAATAAATCAGCATCACAATCATCGAAACCAGCATTCTCAACACACGTATCAGCAGATAAATCTGCAACATCCGTCCCGGCATCCGCTGGCGGCAGCTCTCAGTCATATTAATCATAAATGCACCGAAAACAAAGAAGAAAAACGGAATCAGCGGATAACCGCCGAAATAGTGGTGCGGATTTATTGAAAAATACGCCCAACCGCCCAGAATCCCTGTCAATGCTGTCAAGAGTGCCGTATGCAACAAGTAGTTTCTCTTAGTAATAGTCACTTCGCCAATTAATAATTAAAAGTTTACAATTAAACCGGAGGTCAGTCTATACAAACGGAAACGTTGTTACCGTTCATTTCAATAAAACCACCGTTAATCTCCCTGCTATGCTCTTCGCCGTCCTTTGTCACGTAAGACAGCGTGCCGGCCCTCAAGGCCGATATAATAGGCGCATGCCGGGGCAGAATGGTAAACGAACCAATCTCACCGGGCAGTGTCACGCTGTCCACCTCTCCATCAAAGAGTTCCTCTTCCGGTGATACTATATTTAGCTGTAATCCTTTCATCAGATATTATTTACGATTTAACTATTTACGATTCGCCTGCTCCAGCAGTTTCTTGCCTTTCTCAATGGCTTCTTCAATGGTTCCCACATTCAGGAAAGCCGGTTCGGGCAGGTAATCCACCTCTCCGTCAAGAATCATCTTGAAGCCCTTGATGGTGTCCTCGATGGAAACCATTGTGCCGGGAACACCCGTAAACTGCTCGGCAACGGCAAACGGCTGCGAAAGAAAACGCTGCACGCGACGCGCACGGTTCACCAGCGTACGATCGGCATCCGACAATTCCTCCATGCCAAGGATAGAGATAATATCCTGCAATTCCTTGTTGCGCTGCAGTATCTGCTTCACACGTTGTGCCACTTCATAGTGCTCCACACCCACGATGTGTGGGTCAAGAATGCGTGAAGTGGATTCCAACGGGTCTACAGCAGGATAAATGCCCAGCTCGGTAATCTTACGGCTCAATACCGTGGTGGCATCGAGGTGCGTAAAAGTGGTGGCGGGTGCCGGGTCTGTCAAGTCATCGGCAGGCACATATACAGCCTGCACGGAAGTAATGGAGCCGTTTCTTGTAGAGGTGATACGCTCCTGCATGGCGCCCATTTCCGTAGCCAGTGTAGGCTGATAGCCCACAGCAGAAGGCATACGCCCCAACAATGCTGAAACCTCGGAACCGGCTTGGGTGAAACGGAAGATATTGTCGATGAAGAACAGAATGTCACGCGGACCGTCTGTCTCCGCTCCCATGTCGCGGAAGGACTCGGCCACTGTCAACCCAGACAATGCCACTGACTGACGCGCACCGGGAGGCTCGTTCATCTGGCCGAAAATCAGGGATACTTGCGACTTTGCCACTTCGTCATAGTCTACCTTCGATAAATCCCAGTGACCTTCCTCCATTCCTTTCTTGAACTCCTCTCCGTAGCGGATAACACCGGACTCAATCATTTCCCTCAGCAGGTCGTTGCCTTCACGTGTACGTTCTCCTACACCGGCAAACACAGAAAAACCATGCTGCTTCTTCGCAATATTGTTGATGAGTTCCTGGATAAGCACGGTCTTGCCTACACCGGCACCGCCGAAGAGACCGATTTTACCACCCTTGCTGTATGGTTCCAGCAGGTCGATAACCTTGATTCCCGTATAAAGAACTTCTTGTACGGTAGTCAAATCTTCAAATTTAGGGGGGTCGCGGTGGATGGGATAGGCACCGGTACGGTCCAATTCTTTCATGCCGTCAATAGAGTCGCCCACTACGTTCATCAGGCGACCTTTGATTTGTGTGCCTATCGGCATGGTGATAGGTCCTCCCAACGGATACACTTTCATTCCTCTCTGCAGGCCGTCCGTACTGTCCATGGCAACAGTCCGCACCGTGTTTTCACCAATGTGCTGCTGCACCTCTACAATCAGTCTTCTGCCGTTCGACCTTTTTATTTCCAGTGCGTCGTGAATACTCGGTAACATCATTTCTGCCTCCGTACCTTCGAAATAAACGTCTACTACAGGTCCGATTACCTGCGAGACATGTCCGACAATCTGTGACATAAGCAATCTTTTTTATTCTATATCTTCTTAATTATTTTTCCCAATGCCAAGTTGTAAGTCGCGTATATCCTCATAAATAAGTCAGCCAAGTCGCGTCTTTCATCAGCTCTGCATGTACTCATACCTATTAACGTTTGTCTGCTATGGTTTGTTCATCCCAATAGTTATATAAACAACTACACAAATGTACAGACAAATTGTGCGTAATTGTTATCGGATATAGCATTTTTTGAACAAAAAGTGCCATTTGGACGATTAATGTTACAATTAGAACAATTCATTACAGATATTATAACTTCGATTAACAATTAGTTTATAAACTATCCATAGAATCCCACCTAACTCATCCTACTCGCTTTTGACAGGCAAATCTTCCTATTTTCCTTACTTGACAGCGTTATAACAGAACAGCCGTAGCTACCCGCTTTTCCCTGCATTCAAAAAAAATAAGCCTTGTCTCTCGACAAGGCTTATTCACAACACAAACACAAAATAAAACACGACAAAACTACTATGCAATCTTACCTGTCTATGCCGGGGAGGCATACGTACTAGTTACGGATATTCACATATACATAAATAGCTTCAGGTTGATTTGCACATTATAAACAAATGCGGGGAGGCATTTGTTTATTGCCTATTTATTAAAAAACACAAATTTCAAAGTTTGTCATTGAATACCTCTTTCACGAAGCTTCAACTGCCATTTCCATGCAGAAAGTAAAGTATCTTCAATACTTGTTTCTGCCTTCCAACCCAGTTCATTGTTTGCCAATTCCGGGTTGGCCCATACCTTCTCAATATCACCGGCACGCCGGCCAACTATCTGATAGTTCAGTTTTACACCGGTAGCCTTCTCGAAGGCATCAATCAGTTCCAATACGGAAAGTCCACGACCTGTACCGACATTGAATACTTCCACTTTCTCTTTCTGCTTGTTCTCCAAGATACGGCAAATAGCCACTACGTGTGCTTTGGCCAAATCTACTACATTGATGAAGTCGCGGATACAAGAACCGTCGGGAGTGTCATAATCGTCACCAAACACGCTCAGTTTCTCACGGATGCCGATAGCGGTCTGGGTAAGATAAGGAATCAGGTTTTGCGGTACACCGTTAGGCAACTCTCCCAGCAATGCTGTGGGGTGTGCACCTATCGGGTTGAAGTAACGCAACAGGATGGCGTTTATCGGCGCACCAGAAGCAACCGTATCACGAACAATCTCTTCATTAATCTGCTTCGTGTTTCCATACGGAGACTCGGCTTTCTTGATAGGTGCCTTTTCCGTTACCGGAAGTTCGTCCGGCTGACCGTAAACCGTGCAGGAAGAAGAGAATACGATACCTTCCACTCCGTGTTTCGGCATCAATTCCAGCAGGTTAATCAGTGAAACCAGATTATTACGATAGTAAAGCAACGGTTTCTGGACAGACTCACCTACAGCTTTACTGGCCGCAAAGTGAATGATGGCTTTAATGCCTTTATATTTAGCAAACACAGCGTCAAGACCGGCATAATCCAAGCAATCCAATTTCTCGAATGCAGGACGGATGCCCGATACCTTCTCTATGTTATCTACAACATCTGCGCTGGAGTTTGACAAATTATCAATAATAACGACTTCATAACCTGCGTTTTGAAGTTCCACCACCGTGTGAGAACCAATATAACCGGTTCCACCCGTAACTAAGATTTTCTCTTTCATATTAAATATAGATAATTTAGCTTTTAGGTTATCAATACGCCACAAATGTAAGGAAATAAATTAATAAAAACAGAAAAAGGGGGATAAATTTTAGTTTATCCCCCTCTTTCACTTTATTTCCGTTTTTTCTTCTTTTAAATCTTCACAACCCCCGAAAAGCCCATGAACGCCATTGCCAGCAGTCCGGCGGTAATCAAAGCAATCGGAGTGCCCTGCATACCTTTCGGTACACTAACCAGGCTCATCTGCTCGCGCAAGCCTGCAAACAGTGTCAGCGCCAAGCCGAAACCAAGTGCCGTGGAGAACGCATAAACCACTCCCGTCAGCAAATCGTAGTCTTTCTGGATAACAAGGATAGCCACACCGAGAATACAGCAGTTGGTAGTAATCAGCGGCAGGAACACGCCCAAGGCCTGATACAGAGAAGGAGAAACTTTCTTCAGGACAATCTCTACCATCTGCACCAACGCGGCAATCACCAGGATAAAGGTAATGGTCTGCAAATAGCCCAGACTAAAAGTGTCGAGCACATACTTCTGAATAAGGAATGTCACGATAGTGGCTATGGTAAGCACGAATGCCACCGCTGCCGACATGCCCAATGCAGTCTCCACTTTCTTGGAAACCCCCAGAAACGGACAGATTCCCAAAAATTGCGACAATACGATGTTGTTTACAAAGATTGCCGAGATAAATATCAATATATATTCCATTTCTTTAATTTATTAATTGAAAATTGACAATTGACAATTATCCATCATCAACCATCCATTATCCATTGTCAAGCCTTCTTCATACTGTTGATTAAAGCGATGAGGTAGCCCAATGCGATGAATGCGCCCGGAGCAAGGACAAATACCAGCATGCCGTATTCTTCGGGAAGAATACTCAGGTTGAATATCTTGCCGGTTCCCAGAAACTCACGCACGGCGCCCAGCAATGTCAGCGCAAGGGTAAAGCCCAATCCCATACCCAGACCGTCGAACAGGGAAGCCACCGGATTGTTTTTGGCGGCAAATGCCTCGGCACGTCCCAGTACGATGCAGTTTACCACAATCAGCGGAATAAACAGCCCTAGCGTGGCATACAATGCAGGAACGTATGCCTGCATCACCATCTGCAACAGAGTTACGAACGATGCGATAACCACAATGAAGGAAGGGATGCGCACCATGTCGGGAATCAGATTCTTGATGGCTGAAATCACGACATTGGAACATATCAGTACAAACATCGTGGCCAGTCCCATACCCATACCGTTAATGGCAGAGGAAGTGGTACCCAGTGTAGGACACATACCCAGCAGGAGTACAAACGTAGGATTCTCTTTAATAATCCCGTTCATCATAACTTTAAAATTATTCATATCTTCTACTCCTTTCTTATTTAGCGCCGAGTGTATCCGCAGCTTCGGGAGCTGCGGAATCAGCAGGTTGTTCAACATTCTTGGAGGTAGCACCGGTGGTGCCGTCGGCAGTTTCCTGACCGGCGTATGCTGCATATGCCGCATTCACCGCACTCAAGAAAGCACGCGAAGTGATGGTAGATGCTGTAATGGCATCTACTTTACCACCGTCCTTGCTCACTGTCAGTGCCGCTTCACCCGGATTCATGCCGGTGATGTCACCTCTATTTCCTTTCTTAAACCAGTCGGCAGCTTTGGAGCCCAAACCCGGAGTTTCCGCATGCGACAACAACGAGTAGTCGATAATTTTGCCTTCGGCATCGAAACCGACCAATACCTTCAGCTCGCCGCCGAATCCCATCGCTGTGGCTTCTACCGCAGCACCTATATATTCGCCGCCCTTGGTGGCAGGATATACGGCATACTGCACTCCGTTTACCTCCTGCATCTTCTTTTCGGCAATAGGGTCATTGTCAAAACCCGGAACTACCGCACTTACGGCATCGCTCAAAGTCTTTGCATTGGCCTGCTCGATGGGCTCCTTTGTCAGTTCGTTTACATAAGCCAGCAGCGCCACGGAGATTGCGGTAACGCCCGTAAGTACCAGCAACATGTTCTTCAAGGATGATTCTAACTTTTTCATTTCTTCTTCGCTACCTCCCCAAAGCGTTTAGGTTTAACATAGGTGTTGATGAGCGGAGTGAACGCATTCATAATCAGAATGGCGAACGACATACCTTCAGGATATGCGCCGAACAGACGGATTACGACAGTCAGCAGACCGATACAAACACCATAAATCAACATTCCTTTGTGGCTCATCGGAGAAGTCACATAGTCCGTAGCCATGAAGACAGCACCCAGCATCAGACCACCGGAGAGCAACTGCACCACCGGAGACACGTAAAGTTCCGGATTGACCAGATACATGATGCCGGAGAACACGAATACCGTCGCCAGAATAGATACGGGGATATGCCAGGTAATGATTTTCTTCCATAACATATAGAACAGTCCCAACAGCAGAGCCAACGCGCTCACTTCACCGAGACATCCTCCATTGTTTCCTATCAACAAGTCGAAAGCTCCCGGAAGGTCGCTCAATGATATGCCCGGAGCGCCGTTGATGACGCCTTTCATGACAGCCAGCGGCGTAGCGGCCGTCACGGCATCCGTATAGGCTGCAAACTGGCCCACGGCCGGCCATGTCGTCATCTGCACGGGGAAGGAAAGCAGCAGGAACACACGTCCTGCCAGTGCGGGGTTAAAAGGATTGCAACCCAAACCTCCGAAAGACATCTTACCTACACCGATGGCAAACAAGGCGCCGAGGATGATGATCCAGACGGGCAGGTTGGAAGGCAGGTTGAAGGCCAGCAACACACCGGTAATGATGGCAGAACCGTCGGTAACGGTCGTGGTCTCTTTTTTCAAAAGGAATTTGCCGATGGCCCATTCAAAGAACAGGCAGGCTGCTACGGAAGTAGCCGTAACAATCAGCGCACCCAGTCCGAAAAAGTAAAGCGAAACGAGGAATGCCGGAATCAATGCGATAAGCACACCGTACATATTCTTCTTCACGCTGTCACCGCCATGAACGTGGGGCGAAAGGGATACGATTAATTTATTCATACTTCGTTATTTTTTAGCTTGACGTGCACGGATCATCGCTCCTACCTTACCCTTGCCCAAGCGGATGTAATCCAGCATCGGGCGGTTGGAAGGACAAATGAACTGGCATGAACCGCATTCGATACACGACATAATGTCTTCTTTCTCTACTCTTTCAAAATCTCCGTGGGCCGAAACGGTAGCCAGCAGATACGGCTCCAGCCCCATCGGGCAGGCTCCCACACACTTGGCACAACGGATACAAGGCTGCGCCTCGCCGCGCTTGGCCTCTTTTTCGTTCATAATCAGGATGCCTGAGCTGCCTTTGGCAGTCGGAACATCCGTATTCACCAAGGCTTTACCCATCATCGGACCACCGCCGATAATCTTGCCCGTATCTTCGGGCAGGCCGCCGCAGGCTTCAATCAGCTGCTTCATCGGCGTGCCGATACGTGCCAGGAAGTTGGACGGCTTGGCCAGAGACTTGCCGGTCACGGTAATGACACGCTCGAACAGAGGCTTGTTCTTCTGCACGGCCTGGTAAACGGCAAATGCGGTACCCACATTCTGCACCACGGCTCCCGTGGAGATAGGCAGCGCACCGGCGGCAACCTGACGGTTGATGACTGCATCGATCAACTGCTTCTCACCTCCCTGCGGATATTGTACTTTCAAGGGCACCACCTCGATACCGGCATAGCTGGAGGCGACTTTCGTCATCAGCTGGATGGCATCGGGCTTGTTGTTTTCAATGCCGATAAATGCCTTGTTCACCTTTACCGCTTTCATCAGAATGGATACACCTACCATAATTTCTTCCGCATGTTCCAGCATCAGCTGATGGTCGGCGGTCAGATACGGCTCGCACTCTACAGCGTTGATGATGACGCATTCTGCCTTGAATGCAGGAGGAGGACACAGCTTGACCTGTGCAGGGAAGCATGCACCGCCCAGACCTACGATACCGGCATCGGCGATTTTCTTCACGATTTCCTCGGAAGTCAGACTGCATTCCTTTACCAATATCTCGGAACGGTCAATGGACTCTTCCCACTCGTCCCCTTCCACATCAATGAATATGGCAGGCTTGGCGTAGCCGCTGGCATCGACAATCGTGTCAATCTTAGCGACCTTTCCGCTGACAGACGAATGGATGGCTGCCGATACAAAGCCGCCGGGTTCGGCAATCTTTGTACCCACTTTCACAACATCACCTTTGGCAACGATGGGCTTGGCCGGGGCACCGATGTGCTGTCCCAGCAAGATAGCGACCTTGGCCGGAATCTCTGCCTTGATGATAGGCTGATGTGCTGAAAGTTTATTTTCGTGTGGATGAACTCCACCAATTGAAAATGTCTTCAACATACAATTCTGTATTTTTAGTCGTTTATTTACTTTATTAATTCATACCTCAGCTTGGGAAGTCTAAGCCTCTGCTTTGGGAGTCTCAACCTCTGCTTTAGGAGCCGCAACCTTTGCTTGGGGAGCCGCATCGTCAGCCTTCGGTTTGCGCGGCGGGAAGTTGAGGGCAATGATTGTGTTTTGCGGACAAGCCTCTTCGCACTTGCGGCAGGATTTACACTTGTTGGGATCGATGTAAGCCAGATTGTTTTCCAGCGTGATAGCCTCGAACGGGCAAACCTTCATACACTTGCCGCAACCGATACATGCCACCGTACAGGCTTTGCGCGCTACGGCACCCTTGTCCTTGTTTACGCACTGTACGTATACACGGCGTGACTTCTTGCCCTGAGGACGGATTTCAATGATAGACTTCGGACAAGCCTTGGCACAAGCTCCGCAAGCCGTACACTTTTCCTCGTCCACTTCGGGAAGTCCGGTCTCGGGGTTCATGCGGATAGCATCGAACTGGCAGGCAGCCACACAGTCGCCGCATCCCAGACAGCCATAACTACAACCCGTTTCGCCACCATAGAGCGAGGCCGCAATGGCACAACTCCGGGCACCGTCGTATTGGTTCAGACGAGGACGGTTGGCACAAGTTCCATTACATCTCACCACCGCAACCATAGGTTCGGAGGCAGCAGCATCCAAGCCCAGAATGCCGGCAATCTTTGTCATGACGGGCTGCCCGCCCACCGGACAAAGTTTACCATCCAGCGAACCTGCCTTTACGCAAGCGTCTGCAAATCCGCTACAACCGGGATAACCACATCCACCGCAATTTGCCTGAGGCAACACCTCTGCCACCTGGGCAATCCGCGGATCTTCATACACGGCGAATTTCTTGGAAGCCACGTAAAGAATAGCGGCCGATACCAGCGCTATAACTCCCAATGAAATCACTGCAATCAGAATTACATTCATAAATTAGTTGTTTATTAATTATTTGTTTTATTATTAGTTAATTCATCGGTCGTACGGAAAATGAGAATTTCTTACCCAGCCGCGACTTGTTCAGCCACAAGATATAATAATAAGGTATAAGAAGTGACAGCGAACAAAGCGCGGAACGCAGTTCGTCATCCCAGATGGCCATAAAGACAAACAGTGAGATTATCAGAATGAGAAAAGGAAATATGAAAGCTAACAGAACCGCCATCACTCCCATTGAAAGTTCGCCCGTCACCCATACGCGGTCGCCGGGATGGTAGGATGCGGCATGAGCATCGGTTACATCGACAAGTTTCTCTTTCGTATCCGCAGAGGTGCAATGTCCCTTGACACTACACGAAGCGCATGCTGAAGTCTGAATGATTCTCACTTGGAGATGAACACCGCTTATGTTTTCCACAATACCCTGATGTCTTATAGTATTCGCCATTTTGCAAAGTGTGCATTACAAATCTCGGCAAATTTACGCATTATTTGTGAACTGCAAGCCTTTCCTCTGCATTTTCTGTGTTCGTAAACGTGCTTTTTCTATGTTTTTATGTTTTTTCACTTGCCGCAGACTACAAAAAGACAAAAAAACAGACGGCCTGTCGAGGAAAAACAGACCGTCCGACTACTTGAAACATATAATCCGCTCGCTCCGAACAGACCATTTGTTTATTTACCATTTGTAATTGATACCGAAGCTGAGCAATTCTTTTACCTGAAAATAGCTGTCCCCTTCCGTCGGCTTGGCACTGTCGTCATAGCGGGCGTGCACATAGAGCTTGGTGGAAAGATAGCGGTTCAGCACAAAGTTCACCGTGTTTTCCCATTCAATACGTGTCCACTCATAACTGGTCTGGAAGTCCAAGCGGGAATCCAGCGTGATGGAAGGAATGATGGTCCATGAAAGTGTAGGCTGTATCTGCGAACCGAAGTTATGCTTCACGCATTTGCCCTCATCAAGACCGAAACTCACTTCATTCACCCCCTTATTTCCTACATAGCGCAGCATGTACGTCAGCGGAGCCATGAAAACGGACAAGCTGAATTTCTGCTTCTTCAACTTGTAGTCCATACCGATACTGCTCGACCAGTCCGCCGGAGCAAAGAAAGCCGAAACCAGCTCTTCACTGTTGGCCTTGTAGCCATTGCAGAACTGGGTCTTAAACTCAGTCGTGATGGTATAATACCACTTGGACGCAGCCTGAATACCCAGTTTACTGTACAGCCGGAGTTGGTCGGTACTTACCAGATAGTTATGAAACTCGTCGGAAGGTGCGGAGCTGAAGCCCAGCTTGGCATCGAGCAGATTTTCCCACTGCACCTTTTCACGGTCATTATAGTTGGCAAACAATTGCAGGTTGGCAAGCACGGCGTTAGTGCTCTCACCTCCCTTGTACCAGTTGTCGGAGATATAGTTCTGGGTAATCTGCAATGAACCGTTTCCACCCGTCACCCACCAGTTGGGCTTGTGGATAATCACGTCGGCTTCCTCCTTCACTCCCACCATATTCTCTTGTGCAAACAGTTTCACGACGGACGGCTTGGAAGAAGCCTCCTTCTCTATATCATCCTTGAATATCCTCCCTTTCATCACCTGCTTCTCGGTCATTACAACCAGACCGGGACAATCCACATACGTGTTCAGCAACGTGCGGTCTACCAGCTTGTTGGCACGCTCCTTCGAAGTGAAGCTCAGCGTATCGAACGGCAGCATCTCGCGCGTCAGGGCGGGCACCGTATCGGGCATCTGGAAACGCCAGTCTACCTTGGAAAGGCGTCTCATGGGAGCATAATAATAGGTAAGGGGAAGGAACAACCTATAGTAGTTCGGACTGGAAGGTATATAACGTTCCGGGGTCGTGGGGTCATTCAGATAATCCAGTACTCCGAAATACCTTTCATATAATATGGAAACCGTATCCAGCCTGTAGCCCATATCTTCCGGCTTCAATTTCAGAATCATATATTCTTTCATTATCTCCGGCAGAGTATCGGTTTTTACTGTTATTTCCTGTCCACTCTTCTTCGAGGTGGCATCCAGCGTATTCTGTGCCATCACCGACGAAGAAAACATCGTAGCAATCAACCAAAATGCAATGTGTCTATTCTTCATAATGCCCTAAAGTCTATGTTTCGAGCGCAAATTTAGCTTAAAATGTTTAGAAAACATAGAAAAGCCATAAGAAAAAGGCAAGAAGGACTTTCTTCGATGAAATCGTATTTTTTAATAATTGTTTCATCGAAACTTTCTCTACTTCCTCTTTTTTTTATAATTTTGCGCTTTTTAAGTTCCATGCGCACTGAGGGGAACAGCATGCAGCCTGAACGGACAAAGTCGTATAGGCTCCTGGCATTAGATTAAACAATTAATAAAACAATATAGTTGTGGGAGAAACAAAGTATATTTTCGTCACCGGTGGCGTTGCCTCTTCATTAGGTAAAGGTATCATCTCATCCTCCATCGGTAAATTGCTGCAAGCAAGAGGTTACAAGGTAACCATCCAGAAGTTTGACCCGTATATCAACATCGATCCGGGTACACTGAACCCATACGAACACGGCGAATGCTACGTTACCGTGGACGGTCATGAAGCCGACCTCGACTTGGGCCATTACGAGCGCTTCCTGGGCATCCAGACCACCAAGGCCAACAACATCACTACCGGACGCATCTACAAGAGCGTCATCGACAAAGAGCGCCGGGGCGACTATCTGGGAAAGACAATCCAGGTTATTCCCCATATTACAGACGAAATCAAGCGTAACGTGAAACTGTTGGGAAACAAATACAAATTCGATTTTGTCATTACCGAGATTGGCGGCACAGTGGGCGACATAGAGTCTCTGCCCTATCTGGAAAGCATCCGTCAGCTGAAGTGGGAACTGGGGAAAGACGCCTTGTGCGTACACCTTACTTATGTTCCCTATCTGGCTGCTGCCGGCGAGCTGAAGACCAAGCCCACCCAACACTCCGTGAAGGAACTGCAAAGTGCCGGTATCCAGCCCGATGTACTCGTACTGCGTACGGAGCACGAGCTGAGCACCACCCTGCGCAAGAAGGTGGCTCTATTCTGCAATGTGGACGAGAATGCCGTGGTGCAGAGCATCGACGCGCCTACCATCTACGAAGTACCCATCTTGATGCAGGCCCAGGGGCTGGACGTCACCATTTTGAAGAAAATGGGGCTTCCCGTGGGCGACACTCCGGGACTGGGACCGTGGCGTGCTTTCCTCGAACGCCGTCATAAAGCCGAAAAGACTGCCCCGCTGCACATCGCACTGGTGGGCAAGTATGACTTGCAGGATGCCTACAAGTCTATCCGCGAGGCCCTTTCACAAGCAGGAACCTACAACGACCGCAAGGTATCGGTGGACTTCGTGAACAGTGAAAAGCTGACGGACGAGAATGTGGCGGAAGCCCTGAAAGGCATGGCAGGCGTGCTTATCGGTCCGGGATTCGGCGAACGCGGCGTCGCCGGCAAGTTCGTAGCCATCAAATATGCGCGTACGCACGACATCCCCACCTTCGGCATCTGTCTGGGCATGCAGTGCATCGCCATCGAATTTGCCCGTAATGTATTGGGCTACGCCGATGCCAACTCACGTGAGATGGATGAAAAGACACCGCACAATGTCATCGACATCATGGAAGAGCAGAAGTCCATCACCAATATGGGTGGAACCATGCGTCTGGGTGCCTATGAGTGTATTCTGCAGCAAGGCAGCAAGGCATACGAGGCATACGGAGACGAACATATCCAGGAGCGTCATCGCCACCGCTACGAGTTCAACAACAGCTTCAAGGATGCCTACGAGGCGGCAGGCATGAAGTGTGTGGGCATAAACCCCGAATCAGACCTGGTGGAAATCGTCGAGATACCCGCATTGAAGTGGTTTGTCGGCACCCAGTTCCATCCCGAATACAGCAGTACGGTATTGCATCCGCACCCGCTGTTCGTAGCATTCGTGAAGGCCGCCATCGAAAACGAAAACGAAAAGAAATAATTTGTAAATAGTAATCTGTAATCAACAAAGAATGGATAAAAATACCATCACAGGTCTTGTTCTGATAGCGATATTGTTAGTAGGTTTCAGCTTTCTGAGCCGTCCCAGCCAGGAGCAGTTGGAAGCACAGCAACGTTACTACGACTCCATAGCCCAGGTGCAACAGCGCGAGGCGGACTTGAAAGCCAAGGCGGAAGCAGCCCTGGCCAATGAAAACGGAGCGGAAGCAAGCGTTGACTCCACCGCCCTCTTCTTCGACGCCCGTCAAGGAACCAACTCGCAGGTAACCATCCAGAACAACCTGGCAGAAATAACCGTAGATACAAAAGGCGGGCGCATAGCTTCGGCCACGCTGAAGGAATACATGGGACAAGACAAGACGACTCCCGTCACACTGTTCAGCGGCAACGACGCCTCCATGAATTTCCTCTTTTACAACAAGAAAGAGACCATCCAGACGGAAGACTATTATTTCACCGCAGTGAACCGTACGGACAGTACCGTCACCATGCGTTTGTCGGCAGACGGCAACAGCCATATCGACTTTACCTACAGCATGCACAACGACACATACCTGATAGACTTTACTATCCAGGCAGTCAACATGGAAGGCAAGCTGGCGGCTACCAACAATTATGTGGACATCGAGTGGTCTCAGCGTGCCCATCAGATAGAGAAGGGTTACACCTACGAGAACCGTCTGGCTGAGCTGACTTACAAAATCGCCGGAGAGGGTACCGATTATCTGTCCGCCAACAAGAACGATGAAAAGGAAGTTCCGGAACGTCTGGACTGGATTGCCTTCAAGAACCAGTTCTTCTCTTCGGTATTCCTGGCAGATGCCGACTTTGAAAAGACCAAGCTGAGTTCCAAGATGGAGACTCAAGGCAGCGGCTACATCAAGGACTATTCTGCAGAGATGAGCACGAAGTTCGATCCTACCGGCAAGGAACCTACCCGGCTGTTCTTCTACTTCGGCCCCAACCACTACAAGACTCTGACCGCACTCGACAAGGGACGCGACGAGAAGTGGGAGCTGAACCGCTTGGTCCATCTGGGCTGGCCGCTCATCCGCTGGATAAACAAATGGTTCACCATCAACATCTTCGACTGGCTGTCCAGCTGGGGCCTGAGCATGGGTATCGTACTGTTGCTCATGACGCTGATTGTAAAGGTGGTGGTATTCCCGACCACGTGGAAAACCTACATGTCATCTGCCAAGATGCGCGTACTGAAACCGAAAATCGACGAGATAAACAAGAAGTACCCCAAACAGGAAGATGCCATGAAGAAGCAGCAGGAAATGATGGGACTTTACAGCCAATACGGGGTCAGCCCCATGGGCGGATGTCTGCCGATGCTGATACAGTTCCCTATCCTGATGGCGTTGTTCATGTTCGTGCCGAGTGCCATCGAACTCCGCCAGCAGAGCTTCTTGTGGGCAGACGACCTCTCTACCTATGATGCGTTCATCAACTTCCCGTTCCATATCCCGTTCCTGGGCAGCCACCTCAGCCTGTTCTGCCTGCTGATGACGGCTACCAACATATTGAACACGAAGTACATGATGCAGCAGCAGGATACGGGTGCCAATCCTCAGATGGCTGCCATGAAGTGGATGTCATACCTGATGCCTGTCATGCTCCTCTTCATATTGAACGACTATCCTTCGGGATTGAACTATTACTACTTCATCTCTACTCTGATCAGTGTGGTAACAACGCTCATCATGCGCAAGACAACCAATGAGGAAGCCCTTCTTGCCCAGTTGGAAGCCAACAAGAAAGACCCGAAGAAGATGAAGAAAACCGGTTTTGCAGCCCGTCTGGAAGCCATGCAGAAACAGCAGGAGCAGATGATGAAAGAAAGACAGAATAAAAAGTAGTTGACGAGGAAACAAGTTGACCGGATAAAAAAGGCTGCGCTGTAGTATGGGGTACATATAAAGCGCAGCCTTTCGTCTTTTTACATATATTGTAAAGTACCCTGACATATATTGTAAAGCAATCTCACATATATTGTAAAGCAATCTCACATATATTGTAAAGTGGCCTGACATATATTGTCGTATTTTCCATATTCATATCAACCATTTAACTATGCAGACTAAATACACTTACAAACAAATCTGGCTCATCGCCTACCCTATCCTGATCAGCCTCCTTATGGAGCAACTGATAGGTATGACGGACACCGCCTTCCTTGGGCGCGTGGGCGAAGTCGAACTGGGGGCATCTGCCATCGCCGGTGTCTTCTACATGGTCATCTTCATGGTTGCCTTCGGCTTCAGTATCGGGGCACAGATACTCATTGCCCGGCGCAACGGCGAACGGCAGTACAAGGAAATCGGTGACTTGTTCTATCAAGGCATCTACTTCCAGATAGGGCTGGCAGCCCTCATGTTCCTGCTCTCCTACTGCTTCTCGCCGCTCATCCTGAAACAGATTGTCTCATCCGAGCACATCTACGAAGCAGCTGCCAGTTATCTGCACTGGCGGGTATTCGGAGCTTTCTTCTCTTTCAGCGCCGTTATATTCCGTGCCTTTTTCCTGGGAACCACCCAGACCAAGACTCTGACGCTGAACTCCATCGTCATGGTACTGAGTAATGTCGTATTCAACTATACCCTGATTTTCGGCCAATTCGGCTTCCCGGCGCTCGGCATTGCCGGAGCGGCTATCGGTTCTTCGCTGGCCGAGCTGGTTTCACTGGTATTCTTCATCCTCCATACCCGCAGCCGTATCGACTGCCGCAAGTACGGGCTGGACCATATTCCGAAGTTCCGGATGGACGTATTGAAACGGATGCTGAACGTCTCCTTCTGGACCATGATACAGAACTTTTTTTCCCTCTCCACCTGGTTCCTTTTCTTCCTCTATGTGGAGCACTTGGGAGAGCGCTCGCTGGCAGTGACCAACATTATCCGCAATGTGTCCGGCATACTGTTCATGGTACTCATGGCGTTCGCCTCCACCTGCGGTTCGATAGTAAGCAACCTCATCGGCGCAGGCAACTCCGATTGCGTGGCAGGCACCATCCGGCAGCACGTACGCATAGCCTACGTTTTCGTACTTCCGCTGGCATTGCTTTTCGCGCTGTTCCCCAGACTGATTCTGGGAATCTATACCGACATGCCCGACCTGCAGGACGCTGCCGTGCATTCACTCTGGGTGATGTGCTCCACCTATCTGTTCCTGGTTCCTGCCAATGTCTATTTCCAGGCAGTTTCCGGAACCGGCAACACACGTACGGCATTGGGGCTGGAGATGGCAACACTGGTCATCTACACAGTCTATATCACCTACATTATCCTGATTCTGCAACTCGACGTGGCCATCTGCTGGACTTCGGAAATGGTTTATTCCGGCTTTATTCTCATATTCAGCCGGCTATATATCAAACGCGGGAATTGGCAAGAAAGGAAAATTTAGTATCTTCGCTGAAAGCGAAGATAGTGCAAACCGAATACATAAAAAATAAACAAGTTCTTCATTTTTTATGTATTCGGTTTGCACTATCTTTGCGCTGAATAACCGAAACAAAAAACATATATGAAACAAGTAAATCTACTACTTATGTCAGCAGCTATGACATTGGCCTCCTGCGGAGGAACAAAAGATGCCGGACAGCAGCAGGACGCAGCAACGCTCATCCGGCGGTCGGACATTAAGATTGAAGGAAAGCGCATGACACCCGAGGCACTCTGGGCCATGGGACGTATCGGCAGTGTGTCCGTATCCCCTGACGAGAAACAGATTGCCTACACGGTATCCTATTACAGCGTGCCCCAGAACAAGAGCAACAGCGAAGTCTTCGTCATGAATGCCGACGGTAGCGGCAACACCCAGATAACCCGGGATGCCTGGCAGGAAGGACAGCCCACGTGGTTCAAGGACGGCAAGAAGCTTGCCTTCCTCTGCAACGAAGGCGGCAGCAGCCAGGTATGGGAAATGAATCCCGACGGCAGCGGACGCAAACAGCTGACCCGGTACGAGGGAGACATCGAAGGATTCTCTTTCTCGCCCGACGGCAGGAAACTCCTCTTCATTGCCCAGGTAAAGACCGTGAAGAGTACGGCCGACAAACATCCGGACCTTCCCAAAGCCACCGGCATCGTCGTTACCGACCTGATGTACAAGCACTGGGACGAATGGGTGACCACTGCCCCCCATCCGTTCGTGGCCGATTTCGACGGCAATGCCATCAGCAATGTAAAAGACATCCTCGAAGGCCTGCCCTACGAAAGCCCGATGAAGCCCTGGGGAGGCATCGAACAACTTGCCTGGAGCCCGGCATCGGACAAGGTAGCCTTCACCTGCCGCATGAAGACCGGACTGGCATACGCCATCTCCACCGATTCGGACATATACGAATACGATGTGAACAAAGGCGGATTCATCAACCTTTGCAAGCAGAATGCCAAAGACTCTGACGGCAAAGACGAAATGGCAGGCTACGACACCAACCCGCAATACTCACCAGACGGCAAATACATCGCCTGGCAAAGCATGGAACGCGACGGCTACGAAGCCGACCAGAACCGCCTTTGCGTGATGAACCGTGCCACCGGCGAGAAACGTTTTGTTAGCAAGGCATTCGAATCGAACGTGGACGCCTTCTTATGGAACAAAGACTCCCGGAGCATCTACTTCATCGGTGTATGGCATGGCGAGACACAGATTCACAACATCGACCTTGCCGGAGACGACAACCTTGCCCGGCTCACCGACGGCATGCACGACTATGCCTCACTCGCCCTTTGCGGAGACAAACTCATCGCCAAGCGCCACTCCATGAGCATGGGCGACGAAATCTATGCCGTAAACAGTGCGCGCAACGGCGACGCTTTTGCAGAAGCAGTGCAACTGACCACAGAAAACAAGCAAATCTACGACCAGCTGGAAATGGGCAAGGTGGAAGCCCGCTGGATGAAGACCACCGACGGCAAGCAGATGCTGACCTGGGTGATTTATCCTCCGCAATTCGACCCCAACAAGAAGTACCCCACCCTCCTCTTCTGTGAAGGCGGCCCTCAGAGTCCCGTCAGCCAGTTCTGGAGCTACCGTTGGAATTTCCAGATCATGGCAGCCAACGACTATATCATCGTAGCCCCCAACCGCCGAGGCCTTCCGGGCTTCGGTATAGAGTGGAACGAAGCCATCAGCGGCGATTACGGCGGCCAGTGCATGAAGGACTACTTCACCGCCATTGACGAAATGGCAAAGGAGCCTTTCGTCGACAAAGACCGCCTGGGATGCGTAGGCGCCAGCTTCGGAGGCTTCTCCGTATATTGGCTTGCCGGACACCATGACAAACGCTTCAAGGCATTCATCGCACACGACGGTATCTTCAACATGGAAATGCAATATCTGGAAACGGAAGAGAAATGGTTTGCCAACTGGGATATGGGCGGAGCCTATTGGGAAAAGAACAACGCTACGGCACAACGCACTTTCGCCAATTCCCCGCATCTCTTCGTCGACAAATGGGACACCCCTATCCTCTGCATCCACGGAGAGAAGGACTTCCGCATCCTTGCCAACCAGGCAATGGCCGCCTTCGATGCAGCCGTGATGCGTGGCGTTCCTGCCGAACTGCTTATCTATCCGGACGAAAACCACTGGGTGCTGAAGCCTCAAAACGGCGTGCTGTGGCAACGTACCTTCTTTGAATGGCTGGACAAATGGCTGAAGCCGGCTAAGTAAAGCCCCTCAAAAACAATAAGAACAAATAATCCCGGACTCTTTGTCAAGAGTCCGGGATTATTTGTTCTTATTGTACACCGCCCGATTCATTTTTCATGACTATAATTTGGGCAGTTTAAATAAAGTCAATACATTTTGCTTTATGCAGATGCTAAAAACGATGCAGACAAATCGTATAACTATGATTAACGGAAGACAGTAATTCAGGAGATATGTCTTGAAAAGTACTTTTTCATGAAGAGTACATATATTGCGCTCAACAGTAAGATACATCCTATCAGGAAGATATAGCCATACCGTTGGTAATAAATATATCCTACTATTATAAGAGCCTGTATTGTCATATAGGCCAGAGAGACTACGACATGGGGAATCTTCAGCTCATTCGCCATAATCTGATACATATGCTTGCGATGCGGCAGGCCGATATTCTCGTGAAGCATCAGACGGTGGATGATAGTCAGCACACTATCCACACCATACACGGATAGAAGGACTATCCAGCTGAAATCTTCTGTTTTTTCAATGATGAGCCTGCCTATCAGGAAGAGAAGGATGAAGGCAATGCTCACCGACCCCACATCACCCGCAAAGCACTTGGCACGCTTGCGGAAATTGAAGAAGCAGAAGACAAGAACGGAGCAGATAACGATATAGATGAAATCCGCTTCCACAAAAGCCACCACCTCCCTATTGACATAGGCCAACGCAGCAAGAACAACCAGAGAATAACCGCCGGTTATGCCGTTAATGCCATCCATAAAGTTGTAGGCATTGATGATGCCCGTACAGACTATCAAGGCTATGACTATCCACCACCACGACAAGGAGAAAAGTCCCCACTGATAAAACATCAACGCCATGGCGGAGAAATGAAAAAGCAGCCTTGTCATCTGCCCCGTGGATCTTATATCGTCCACGAAGCTGATGAACGTAACCAGTGTCAAGGCAAGCAGGAACCAGGGATATTCAAAACCACTTGTCAGGAAACAGGCCAACGCCCCGAAATAGAAGATAATCCCACCGCCGCGCAAAGTCACTTTCGTATGGGAACTCCGTTCATTGGGCTTGTCGATGATATTGCACCTGTCAGCCACCTTAAAATAAAAAAGTTCTGCCAAAAACAGCAGAACCAAAACCATTAAATAATACATCATCCGTTTTTGATTATCCAGTAAAACCAGAGCTGAACACATGTAAATCCTAAAGATACAATACCCAGCCCTATCAATAAGACACCTAAATATACATTCATTCTATATTGAAGTTTTCCAACACATTGGTCGGCTTCCATCCCAATTCACGTATTGCCTTTTCATTACTGAAAGTCAAGGATTTCGTAATCTTATCTAACTTCCAAGAATTGATTGGAGCTTTCCTTCCCAAGCAATCACCTGCCAAAGCCATGCATTTAGCCACCCAGTACGGTATTGATAAAGGCAATTTCTTATCCAGTTGCCTGCAAATAGTAGTCTCAAGTTCTCTGAAAGTCGGGTGATGACTGTCACATACATTGTAGATGCCTCCCTTTTCTGCCAACAGAGGAACTAATTTTGCAATATCCTGCACCATCAATACACTCTTTCGTGCCTGACTGCCAGCAATACTGAGGTATTTCCCACTGCGGATACCATAAATCATAGCCCCCAGATTTCCCGGAGGGTTGGGACCGGCAATCAAGGAAGGACGAATTATGCCTAAAATGACATTATGTTCGTAACACCACTTTTGCAGATATTCCTCCGCAAGACGCTTACTCATGGCGTATGGTGTGTCTCCATTCAAAGGATGGTCTTCCGTAATATTCTCGCCATAAGCACAACCGTAAACTGCCACCGTGGAAATAAAAATAAATACTCTCGGTACTCCAACTTTTTCCAATGCAGCACAGAGATTCTTTGTACCCTGTAAATTCACATCAAAAAACATCTGTTTCTCGGCTTCACTTCTGGGCACAGAATGGGCTTTTCCTGCAGCATGGAGTATAATATCATACCGTTCATGTAATTTAGGAATCTCATTGGCTATATTTACAGTATAGTCATCCTGCGATAGCAGTCCTACAGTTGCAACAGTATACATTCTATCCAGAAGGGAACGTATGCCATTACCCAAAAAACCTGAGGCTCCGGTAAATAAAAGCTTCATAAAATAAATAGGTTATCTTAGCTCAACAGTTTATAATACTTTTCCAGTATCCGTTCTTTTGCAAAAACAGTATCTGCCACCGTTTTCGCATTGTTTTGCATTGCGGACAGACATGTCCTATTAGAATAGATATGCTCTATCATACGGGCCAGCATTTCAGGATTATCCGGCTCTACAACCCAGCCCAACGAATATTCTTCAATGCATAAAGCAATCTCCGACTGTCTGTCACCGATGAATAGCATAGGCTTGCCGCTTGCCATTATATTATATGATTTGGAAGGAACCCCCAAACCGTACATCCCATCAGATAAAGTCACAATGCCAATATCACAAGCATTCAAGAAATCATTCTGATTCGCACGATCCTGGAAACCCAACAAGGATACATTCTTATGTGTCCTTTTTTTCATATATGACACTATGTCACCAGCCTTGGCACCATCACCTATGAATAGGAAATGAATGTTATCATTTTTAATGAGTCCTATAGCTTCCAGCAGATTATCTATACCTTGGGCATAGCCCAAATTCCCTGCAAACTGAAATACAAATCTGTCCTGCAACCTCAAGGATGAACAAATCCGGGTATCTGCTTTATCCATAGGAAAGACCACTTCATTCTCAGCCCAAATAGGTATAAAACAGATTTTGGAAGCATCCCCTATTTTTTTTTCAACACCTCACTCATATCCCTGCCTATCGAAATACAAAGTACAGCTTTAGAATAAGCGGCATCAAATACCCTTTTCAGACTTCTGTAAATGAAGGAGGAAGAAGACAGACGCTTTATGGCCACCAAATTTTCAGGAAATATATCATGTACGAGAATCTTATATGAAACGCCTTTTATCCATGCAACAAGTGGCATCATCAGTATTAGAAAAGCAGGATTAGTTACCACCAAGACCTCATCTCCATTCCTTACCAGCTTTAGTATTTTGCCGAACAGCAGCAAACTGGACAACGACAACCTAAGAGTTCTTTTTACGAAGTTGTTCTTATCAATATTGGGTACATATACCCTATGAACCTTTACTCCATTGCGTGATTCCTCATTCAAGCGTGACCGCTTTTCGCCATTATTATATACAGACCCAGTACATAACACATGCACGTCCATAGCTCTAGCTGCCAGATATTCGGCTATTTCAGTCATGTAATATCCCGTAGAAGTTTTTACTGGATAATATATTTCAGAAACAACCCACACTCTTTTAGAAGACATTGCGTTTTCAGAATTTTCTCCAGACCATCTTGTTCACCACTCCCGTATAGCTCTGAATCAACTTCACAACCTTGGCCGAAACATTCTCATCCGTATAGTTGGGCACCGGCAGGCCATCGTCACCATTCCTATTCATCTCCACAGCAGTATCCACTGCCTGAAGCAAGGATTTCCCATCAATGCCGGCAAGGACAAAGATACCCTTGTCAAGAGCCTCGGGACGCTCTGTACTGGTACGGATGCATACAGCAGGGAAAGGATGCCCCACCGAAGTGAAGAAACTGCTCTCCTCAGGCAAGGTACCGCTGTCGCTCACAACGGCGTATGCGTTCATCTGCAGGCAGTTGTAGTCGTGAAAGCCGAGCGGTTCATGCTGAATCACACGTCTGTCAAGTGCAAAGCCACTTGATTCCAGACGTTTCCTGCTACGGGGATGGCAACTGTAGAGTATGGGCATATCATACTTTTCCGCCATTGCGTTAACCGCCTTGAAAAGGGACAGGAAGTTCTTCTCCGTATCAATGTTCTCTTCCCGGTGCGCGGAGAGCAGGATGTATTTCCCTTTCTGGAGATTCAATCTCTGATGAATGTCGCTGGACTCTATTTCCGTCAGGTTCTCATGCAGGACTTCCGCCATGGGCGAACCGGTTACGTATGTACGTTCTTTCGCCACGCCCGAAGCGTTCAGGTATCTGCGGGCATGCTCCGAATAGCAGAGGTTCACATCGGAAATGACGTCCACAATACGGCGGTTGGTCTCCTCAGGCAGGCACTCGTCAAAGCAGCGGTTGCCTGCCTCCATATGGAAGATGGGGATATGCAGACGTTTTGCGCCTATCACGCTCAGGCAGGAGTTCGTGTCTCCCAACACCAGCACGGCATCAGGTTTCACCTGCACCATCAGCTTGTAGCTGGCGTTGATAATATTCCCCATCGTGGCACCGAGGTCATCGCCGACGGCATCCATATACACATCGGGGTCTTTCAGCTTCAAGTCACGGAAGAAGACACCGTTCAGGTTATAGTCGTAATTCTGGCCGGTGTGGGCCAGAAGACAGTCAAAATAACTGCGGCATTTGTTGATGACAGCCGCCAGGCGGATGATTTCCGGACGGGTGCCCACTATAATCAGAAGTTTCAGTCTGCCGTTCTCCTGAAACCTGACTTGCGAATAATCCAATTTTATATCCATCTGTTCCTATATTCTTTAACTCGTTTCAGACTTTTTCAAAATAAGTGTCCGGACGTGCCGGGTCGAAACACTCGTTGCACCACATGAAGGTCACCAGGTCTTCCGTTTCCGAAAGGTTGACAATGTTGTGCGTATAGCCGGGAATCATCTCCACGACCTCCATCCTCCCGCCGCTTACCTCGAAGCTGACAACCTCCTCCGTACCTATCTTGCGGAGCTGTATCAGACCGTGCCCGCTCACCACCACAAACTTCTCGTTCTTGGTATGGTGCCAGTGCTGGCCTTTCGTGACGCCCGGCTTGGAGACGTTCACCGAAAACTGCCCGCAGCCGGAAGTACGGATAATCTCTGTAAAACTGCCGCGGTCGTCCACATTCATCTTCAGGGGATAGCTGAACCGTTCTTCAGGCAGGTATGAGAGGTATGTGGAATAGAGTTTCTTTGCAAAGGCATCGCTCAAATCCGGGACGGACAGGGTACCGGGCATTTGCCTGAAAGACCTTATCAGTTCCACAATGCCGCCCAAGGTAATGGTATGCACCACGGGTACTTCGCAATAATCACCGTTGCGGTGTTCCCTGCCGCTCAGGGCAGAGACAAGCTCGTCCACCACATCGTCTATGTAAACCAGGTTCATCACCACCGAAGGGTCGTTCACTTGGATGGGCAAGTCATGGGCGATGTTGTTGCAGAAAGTGGCCACCGCGCTGTTATAGTTGGGGCGGCACCATTTGCCGAAAACATTCGGGAAGCGGTACACCAGTACCTTTGCCCCCATTTCCCTGGAGTACTCGAACAACAGTTGCTCTCCTGCCCGCTTCGACTCACCGTAAGGGTTGTCGAGTGCGGCCTGCGTGGAAGAGGAAATCATTACCGGACAGGTATTGCCGTGCTTCTTCAATGTATCAAGCAGCGTGGAGGCGAAGCCGAAGTTCCCTTTCATGAACTCAGACGCATCCTTGGGACGGTTCACGCCCGCCAGATTGAAGACAAAGTCGGCCTGTCTGCAATAGACATCCAGTTCGGCAGGGTCACTGTCCATGTCATACTCGTAAATGGCAAGTTCCTCACCTGCAATGCCGTAACTGCGGGCTTTCCCGTCACGGATGTTGTGCAGCTGGGATACAAGGTTCCGACCGACAAACCCTCGGGCGCCGGTCACTAAGATTTTCATAAACTAATGGGTTCTGTTTGTCACAGAAAAGAAAAATCAGATAAGGGATATACTAATCAAAATAAGAATACATTTCAGAAAATTCACATTCCAATTCTTCTAAAAGTTTAGGATTGACTTCCAATTCCTTTTTAGAAATCATAAGATATGTGCTCTTCTTGATATTAAAAAAATGTTCAAAACTCTTTTCTTTAAAATAGGTAGCCATAAGCCGCTTATAAACCCTAAAACGCTTAGTGTTTACCGTTGACTCATTCTGCATATTCGCACCGATAAAACCAAAAGAAGCACGAGAATTAGTTCGGTAAATATCTTGCATTATCATTATGCAAGTATTGATAACAGGACGAACCTCATTCAGTCCTGTCAGCAGGTTATACTTGTCATCACTATGCCGATGCGCTTTCAAATGAAATTTCACAGCATAAAAATTAGACTCATACACTTCAACCCACACCCAATACCATTGATGAGATTTTGAAGATTTAAATGTATAAAGCAACTTATACTTTAGAAAATGATTAGATGAAAAATTTTCTTCTACTTTTTGAACAAAGCGATATGGATAGTACAACAATGGCATTATCCTACATCAAATAAGGATAAACATCAATCCGAAGACGTTTCAATTCTTCTGTAGGAACCTTAACAAAGCCTTCACCCGACAGCAATTTCTCTTTCTCTTGGGGAGAAAAAGTACCGGCTATTTCATCAAGATTGATGACATTTCCTCTTAGTACCTTGCGTTCTTTTATGCTTTTTTTTAAGTTTCCCATACATTTATCATATTACTAACCAAATGCAAAGCTACAAAAAGCGCTGAAACTATGCAACTTATCTTCCTTTTTTTCTTTCCTGCTCTATAGTTAATAATGACTTATTCACTCTTGATTTCCGCGCTCTTTGCCTTTTCCTCCATCCCAAGGTCTTCGCGGATGAAACGGAGCTTCAAGAGAAGCTTTTTCATGCCCTCTACATCCAGGCGGGCGGTGTTATGACTGTGATAGTCCTCTATACGGGCGATATCCTCATTGCCTTCCGTGAAGAACTTGTCATAGTTCAGGTCACGGGTGTCGCAGGGAATGCGGTAATAGTCACCCATATCAACGGCCTTTGCCATCTCTTCGCGGGTTACCAGTGTCTCATACAGTTTCTCGCCGTGGCGCGTGCCGATGGTCTTCACCTCCGTCTCACCGTATTTCGAATCAACCTGCGCGTATGTTTCCTTCAAGGCCTGCGCCAGTACATCCAAGGTGGCGGCAGGAGCCTTCTGCACGAACAGGTCACCGTTATGCCCGTGCTCAAACGCATAGATTACCAGATCCACGGCATCGTCCAGCGTCATCATGAAGCGGGTCATGTTGGAGTCCGTTACCGTAATGGGCCTGCCGTTCTTTATCTGCTCTACCCACAAGGGAATTACAGAACCGCGGCTTGCCATCACATTGCCGTAACGGGTACAGCAGATGGTTGTACCGGCTTCCTCACCCAACGCACGGCCCTTGGCTATGGCAACCTTCTCCATCATGGCCTTGCTGATACCCATGGCATTGATGGGATAGGCAGCCTTGTCGGTAGAAAGCACCACCACATTCTTTACACCATGCGCTATGGCAGATTCCAGTACATTGTCCGTACCAATCACATTGGTCTGCACAGCCTGCAACGGGAAGAACTCGCAGCTGGGAACCTGCTTCAAAGCGGCAGCGGCAAATACATAATCCACTCCCATCATGGCACCGTCCACAGACTGGCGGTCACGGACATTACCGATATAAAATTTCACTTTCGGATTTTGCAGGTGATGACGCATGTCATCCTGCTTCTTCTCGTCGCGACTGAAAATACGGATTTCCTTGATGTCGCTATCAAGGAAACGACGCAATACGGCGTTGCCGAAGCTGCCAGTGCCTCCAGTTATTAGTAATATTTTATTTTTAAACATTACAGATATTTTTTATAAATTTTGTAAGAATCTCTTGTTATATTGTAAGTATTTATAGATGGCATTTTTTTAAAAGTAGAATGATCTTGATGAAATACTTTCACCTTAGGAGTATACAATATTTTGCCGCCATGAGAATAAACTTGATTACTCAATAAAGCCTCTTCACCCATTAAAAAAACACTATTATCAAGTAATCCTATTTCCTGTATATATTGTGGTAATAGTATATAACAAGCACCAAATCCCATTTTTATAAATTGTTCTTTATTATATCCAAGCCTTGATTTCTCCCTCCTATTTTTTCCCAACACTTTTCCCAAGGATGTTAATATACAAGCCATATTATAAGAAGAAAAATATAATTTATAAGCAAATCTACGGAGAACTGAAAGACGATTTATGACATGCGGATTTTGATGAATCCCCCGTGGTGTAATAATATCAGGAGAAATAACAAATGTATCCTTATCATTCTTCAAAGTATCTAACGAATGAATAAAATCAGAAGGAAACAAAAGATCATTATTGCCAACTACCAAAAAAAAATCATCACTGCTACATAGGCTTAATGAAATAATACCTTGATTAATCGCAGAAAAATAGCCTATATTTTTAGAGGAAAAAATCAATTCGATATTTAAAGTATCATTTTCTTTAACAAATTCAGCAAGTCTTTTTTTCTCAGATTTATCTGAATTATTATCAACTATTACAATTTTAGAAAAACCTCCTCCTTGAAGTTTTTTAGTAGAAAGAATACAATCAATAGTCACATTACAATTATTGTAATTAACTATCACCAAATAATATTTCATAAATCTATTTTATTTGATAAAAATTTATTTTCGCCAAACAGAGATATAAAGGCCACATTAAATCAAAAGAGCATAAAACAGGATTTGTTGCGTCTGCTATTAACATAAACATCAGCCCTACTCCAAATGCAATAAGAGTGACATCTTTATATTTTTTCGATAAATAGAATGAACACCAAAGAGTAGATAAAAATACAAACACTATCAAACTAAATCCAAAAATTCCAGTAGTAGCCAACTTTTGATGATATGACAATTCAAAATATGAAGAATAAACCATACGCCCTGGTGACGGTTCAAAAAAAACAGCTCCAAACCCATGTCCCCAGAATGGTTTTTCAAGAATTTCAGCAACAAACATTTTTGATTGTGCAAATTTTATCGGTTCTGCAGAAGCATCAAATGCATTATAAAAAGTTCGACAATATCCTTGTAAAAATCCAGGAAATGAATACTCTACATAGCATAAAATAAAAAAGAACAATACAAATAAGATTAAAACAATCCTTCTTGCTGTTTTCCTTGCCTCTTTCGAGAAACAGCTAGAAAAGAAAAAAGGTATAAAAAAAACCACCACACACATCAACATGACACTTCTACGACCTGAAATTATCAATAAGATAGTTGTAAGAATAACATTGATAATTTGATATACTTTATTAATGCCAAATCCATGCTGGGAAAAAAACAAAATAAATAATATAGGCGTTGAAAAAGTTAATGTATTCAAGTTTATGAAAGTCATTCTAGTAGAATTTTCATATATACTAAAACCTGTATCTACTCCATAAAAAGGATTTGGTAATATTATTCCATTAAATGCAGCCACAGCATAAAATAAATCAAATAAAACTATTACAATATGAGATATAAACAATACTTTCAAGTATTGTTCCCACCAACATGAAGAAGCCGAAAAACAAGAAATAAAAAACAACCAAAAAATAGGCCAAAAGAAAAAAACGCCCAAAAACTGAAAAGGATTAGGATTCTGATATAATACTCCTATACTTGTGCCTAAAAAACCATAAGATAATATTAAAAGAAAGTTCAACAAAACAAAATTCGATACTCTGACTTTTTTAGATGCTAATACACCAATAGTCATCATACATAATATTTTGATGATATATAACTGTGCTATAAAAATCATCATCAAAGATAATAGCAATAAAGCACTAAAAGAAAGAAGATTTTTTCTTTGTATAGTCAAAGCCATTGTCATCTCAAATTGAAAGCATCTCTTAGCCCTTGCACTGTGTGGAGCAATTTTTCTTTCATATTATTTTCGACTAATATCATTTTTATTATGGCACAAAAGAAAAGGACATTCTTTTTTAAAACCCATAAAGGATAATTCTTCCAGTATCTTTTACTGATTAAAAGATGATTACGAGACATGTAATATCGACGTATTGCATTATGATTCGATGAAGTTATGCCATATTTAGTTATTGGAGAACCTAATTCATGGTAAATCAAAGGTTGATTTACACATAATACACGGTATTTTTTTCTAACTCTCAAAACAAAATCAAAGTCAACTGAATCAATAAACAATTGTTCATCATATAATCCTATTTCATCAAAAATCTTAACTGAATGAAGAGTACCAGATGTTATTAATGTCTTCTTTGAAGAATAAGTTATATTAGATGGTATTATTACTTTTTGTTCTGTAAAACAAGTTCCAATAAGCCCTATATTATCAATATGACACAATACATCTGCATAACAATCTAAAATTTCGTGAATAGGTAAACTATCCTGGTCAAAAGATAAAAGATATAAATAATTGTTGTTTTTCGCATATAAAACGCCTTGATTTAATCCCCAAGCTATGCCTCTATTTTGAGAAGATTTCACCACAACAAAGTGTTTATCCAAATCTTTAGGAATATACAAAGCTACATCTTGTGCAGAGCCATTATCAACGATGATTGTCTTATCTGCAATCTCAACATACCTTTCAATCTGATTTTTAAATCCAGGACCTGGATTATAAGTTATTACTACTATTATAGTATTAAAATAGTTAGGCAAAGTAGTCATCTGAATAACAATCTATTATAATAAGCTACTATACTGCTTATTCAACTTTCTTCCTAAAGTATAATATCTCATATTTAACCATATTCTTTGGAAGCATTGTTGACACTCCCATCGAAAATACATCCATTTATAACGCAAAGCAAAAAAAGGAGCCACACGAAATATAGTACGATTTAATTCATCATGATTCCACATGCCTACCTTTCTTTGTACATCAATAAGTTTTTTTAGTTTCCCAACCAATTTTGGATGTAACGAAAACACTTCAGAATCTAACAAACGATAACAATAAGCCTCACCCATAAACTCTATAAAAAGTTTAAATAGAAAACAAGACAATACTAAAAAGCTACCTTCCAATTGCTTTTGATTTTTAAAACGTTTCCATTGCTTTTGTAGAAAATAAAGATGCGATTTTGCGTGTTCTTCGGAATAAATCTTTTTTCCAATAGAAGAGTCATTACCTAACACACGATAAAAATAGTCTGGCTTTCCGTAAGATAATTTATAACATGCACCATTAGCAATGGCTGTCATATTAAAATCTGAATCTTGCAATGATTTCAAATTGAGATCCCAAATCAAATGATTACTCCGAATACTTGATAAACGATATATATTTGAAACTACAACAAAAGGTAGAGTACGGCAAATAAAATTATCCAAATCATTCCCTATAGAGCCATACCCCAATACCATACCCGACAATTCAAAAGGCTTTTTACGCATGCCTAACATTGGAAACACTGCAAAGTCTAACTTCCCATGCATTCTCATAAAATTAACACGTTGCTCAAAACAATAAGGAGCTATCCAATCGTCAGCATCCAAATAAATAAGGTATTCGCCATTTGAACATTCCGTACCATAATTACGGCAACTTTGTGCGCCCTTGGGCAAATCAGGGGGACGAGAAATGACAGAAAAACGACTATCGCTTTTTACAAGTTCATGCGTCACAGCCATACTGTTATCAGTTGAATGATCATCAATAATATAAACTCTAAAATTCTTAAAAGATTGATATATAATTGACTTTATCATACAAGAAACATATTTTTCTGCATTATACATAGGTATAACTACCGAAAGTATTTCATTTTCCATTATTACTGCTATCCAATATTTTATATTGATGGTTAACCATTCACCTTTTGCTCACTTATTTTGATGTCATATTTATAATCTTCCATCAATCACCTCCCTATCCAAAATACCCTTCACATCATATACAATGCCATTTCCATTCTTCAAAAATGAACGAATGTCAAGAGAAACAAACTCTTTATGCGCTACTGCCAATACTACTGCATCGAATTTGCCTTTCAGGCTTTCTAATGAAGATGAAGTGAGTTGTACACCATATTCATGCTCAACTCTATCTGCATTTGCCCAAGAATCATAAACCGTTATGTTATTGGTATATTCCTCCAATGTATGATATATGTCAACAATCTTAGTATTACGCACATCCGGACAATTCTCTTTAAACGTAAAACCAAGAATCAATATATTACTATTTTTCACCAAGACACCCTTTTTATTCATCAGTTTTATCACCTGGTTGCCTACATAATCACCCATACCGTCATTCAAGCGGCGAGCAGAAAACATCACACGAGGTAACACACCATATACTTGCGCTTTTTGAATCAGATAATAAGGGTCTACACCGATACAATGACCACCAACCAAACCCGGCTTCAACTTAATGAAATTCCACTTGGATGAAGCTGCCTCTATCACATCGTTGGTATCAATCCCCATCGCATTGAAAATTTTCGCCAACTCGTTCATAAATGCTATATTCACATCGCGCTGAGAGTTTTCTATAATCTTCGATGCCTCTGCAACTTTTATGGAAGGGGCTTTATGAGTACCATTTACCAATACCGAATTATAAACATTGTCCACAATATCAGCAATCTCAGGCGTAGAACCGGAAGTCACTTTCTTAATCTTCTCAACCGTATGTTCTTTATCTCCCGGATTGATACGCTCTGGAGAATAGCCGGCAAAAAAATCCTCATTAAATTTCAAACCTGACACACGTTCCACTACAGGCAAACATTCTTCCTCAGTAACCCCAGGATATACTGTAGATTCATATACTACAATATCCCCTTTTGATATTACCTTACCAACCGTTTCACTCGCTCCCCATAAAGGTCTTAGGTCAGGACGATTATTCGCATCCACCGGAGTGGGAACTGCAACCACATAAAAATTACAATCCTTTATTTTTTCGATATCGGTAGTACACGCAAATACATGCTTCTCTATAGCTTCTTGAAGCAGTTCGTCTGCCACTTCAAACGTAGCGTCGTGACCTGCCATCAAGGCATCCACACGGTTTTGATTCATATCAAAACCTATAGTTTCATACTTCGTAGAGAACAAACGAGCCAAAGGAAGCCCAACATAACCGAGGCCGATTATGCAAATCTTAATTGAGTCCATTATTGATTTATATTTTAGAATTTTACTGTTAGGAATGTGCAATCTCTGACGGCAATCCGAGGCACCATCAATAACTACAAGTGCTTCCAGCCGTTTCATCAAGTTGTTATCTTCTATAATAGATAAGGGAAGTGAAGCACTTATCCGGTTACCTTTGGTGTATCCATATTTATCCAAACATTTTTTTGATAGTTACAAGAGTCTCAATGACAAATAGATATTTTTTCATTCCCTCCTTGTCTTTATGCAAGATAGCTTGTGCTGTTTTCTCGTAATCGTTATCAAATTTGACAGAGGATAACACATTATGTAACTGCTTGAAATTCTTTTCAAAATCAAGTTCAGACTCTGCATATTCGCGAGCTTTTCGCTTCATCGTATCAAGTTCATATTTATTTGCAATGATATCTGAAATCTGAGTCGACAAGTGGCTAACATTACATACACACATTGGCCAATAATAACCATCTTTTCTTGAATAGTAGTAGTCAATAGGAGTAACCAACCCAAAATCTTTCTCGATAAACTCATTCATTGGAGCATTCTCAGAAGTGATACAGACAAGGCCTGCTGAAATTGCTTCCATAAGAGTAAGACCAATACCATCCAAACGAGATGGATATACATAAACATCAGCTTTGTGATAGAGCCCAGGAGCAGAAATTGTACCCTCTACAACCTCCATCAAACCTTCCTCCTGAAGTTCTTTAATCATACAGTTAAGATGTGGCAACTGTTTTTCAAGAGATACCTGGGTATGCAAAAGCAGCTTAGCCTCCTTTTTGTTTGCTGCCTGATAGAATGCTTCAATCAACAGGTCTGTACCTTTTCTGATTGGCGACATTCCCGCAGAATGGAAGAATACAATCTTGTCGTTCTTTACATCAGAGGGTTTATACAATTGTATATTTGTTCCCCATTTAATATACTGAACAGACTTATGGTTTCTAAATGCAAAGGCATGTCTCTGGGTGTTGCATATAACGCCATCAAAGATATCGAATAAAGGAATCGTTTCTTCTGTGTAGTAATCCACATAAGAAACTACCTTAACTCCCATCTGCTTTGCCCATACTACTGGCGTGAACCACTGCTGTTCGTTGAAGAGTATAAGCTCAATCTTATTCTTCTTAATCCATGATTCAAAGTCCTTTCTGTCAATATATGTTCCTCCAGGATAGAGATACATTGTTTTGGGTTTGCGAATACCCCAATGAACGTTGGGTAAATCCCATGTAGGATTACCTTGTGCATAAGCTTCACCACCGCGTGCATATATAAAAACTTCATCGGTACTCTTGAGAATATCCATAAATTGACGAGACACATATGCAGCACCTCTTTCAAACCAAGTTGTTACGATTCCTATTTTCATTTTCTTTTCAGTTTTTCTGTTATTAACGACTTGACATATAAGAAACTTTCATTCTTAGATAGATGGCAGAATAGACCAAATACCAGAACTCCCATTATCATTTGTAACATGAGAACGAGGAGCAAATGAATAGGTAAATACTGAATCCAATAGATTGAAAAGCCCATCATGATGGCACACATGAAAGTAGGTATTATATCCTTTACCTGCTCAAATACACCATAATCGAGATATTTCTTACTTGGGTATAGATTAATGAACAAACAAATGAAATTGAAAATGACAACACCCCAAGCTATAGCAATGACTCCCATAAATACCGAAACAATGAGTATTGTCGTCTCGACAACTTTCTTTATTATCTCAAGTTTTAGTGACATTCCACTGTATCCCATTGCCTTGATTGCTTCCATATTAGCAACCTGAATAGGCAACAGCATATATGCAATTGAATAAATCTGGATGTAGGATACTGCAGGAAGCCATTTCTCTGTCAAAATAAGCAATATCAAAGGCTTGGCTATAGATATCAAACCAATCAATGCAGGAAATATGAGCAAACAGATTATTCCTGTTGATCTTCGGACGAGAGATTTAACTCTTGCCCTATCATTTTGTGAATCAGACAAAACCGGGAACAATATTGTCTGTAAGGACGTGTTTATGTTCTGTACCACCATACCAGACAATGTATGCCCTCTTTCAAAGAAAGCCAAATCGACTGGAGAATAGAATTTTCCAATAATCAGGCTGCGAATATTCAAGTAAAGGGTTGTGATAAAATTCAATCCGAAAATTTTCCATCCGTAGTCAAATAGTTTTTTGAACCTTTCGAATGAGAATGCAAACATTGGTCTCCATTTTATGGTAAACCACATGATTATTGTTGTAACCAGCACACAAATCACTTGTTGACTAATTAATGCCCATACACCATAGTCGTTTAGAGCCAGATAGATACCCAATGAACCAGATACCAAGAGAGCAAAAAAACTGCTATAAAAGAGTCGCCTAAATAACATCAGCTTGGAGACATAGGCTCTTTGGATTGAATTGACAGCTTCGAATACCAAGATAATACCCAATATTCGAATCATATCGGCAAGTTCGAGAGTGTCGTAAAAGACTGCTATCCAAGGAGATGTTACGTATAATAATGCATACAACACTATAGACAGAAAAATGCTTGAAAAGAAAATAGTCGAATAGTCAAGACTATCTGTATCTTTTTTCTGGATAAGCGCAGTATTAAGACCTCCATCAATAATTACGTTTGCTAGGTTGACAAATACGGTAATAATCGCAACGGTACCATAGTCTGATGGGCTAAGTATTCTTGCCAAAACAAGAGTTATACACAACCCCAATCCTTGAACACTGAATCTCTCGAGTAATTTCCAAAGAAATGATTTGATGACGTTACCTTTTGAATAAATTTCCTCCATCTCTCTATTTCCTCAATATACTTTTAACTATTTGCACAAGGTTATAACGAAACCACATCGCATAACCAAGTAAACTGATATGCTTTATTCTTGGTCCCTTTTGCTCAGCATCCATTTTTACCAACTGCCAATAATAGCACCACATATATTTTCCTGCTGTGGGTTTAAGTTCTTCCTTTTTGGCCTTTAGGAGTATTATTTCAATTTTTGAAATTGCATTAAACAAATATCCGCAGATATTCTTTTTTACATAATTATCGACATTATTTGTTATACCATCATTTTCATAGACCTTATCCATGAAAATTTCATTAGTAAGGAGAAGCTTATACTTTAAGCCTATCTGATCCATTACATAATTTTCCGGGACAAATTTGGTTTCAAGATTCTCAGGCCACGAATACTTCTTAAGGATATCAGTTCTCAAACACTCACAGCAATCAAGGAACCATCCTGCATAGTTGCCATAGTGGTATTCTACATAAGACAAAGAGTGCAGACCTTCAGGAAATGGCCGCCCTATCATTTTGCCATTAGTCATACTCTTACCCATGACTCCACAGAACGAATCCTTATCCTTGCATCTGTCCCATAATTTAGCCATCTTTTCCAAACAAGTAGGAACAAACTGGTCATCAGAGTCAAGAATAACGAATAGTTCTCCTTTGGCACACGCAACACCCCTATTTAGGGCAGTATGCTTACCTCCGTTTACTTTCTTTATATAACGAAGGTTAAGAAGAGATTCATACTGATGAACAACCTCTTCTGTATTGTCACTGGAACCATCATCAATTACGACTACCTCAAAATCCTTGAATGTTTGCTTTACTAAGCTGTCTAAAGGCTTTTGGATTGTATGCGCTCGATTATATGAGGGAATACAAACTGTAAACTTGCACATAAGTGTATTCTTTTTCTTTGTTATGCAATTTTGATTCCTTTTTGTAACCTTCTTGTCATCGTTTTCAGAACTATGTCTGATATGCCTATATTCAATAGTATTACAACGACATTAACTACAGGATAATTTGTTAGAGCCATTAATGTTGGAAGACTCAAGATGAATAACCGATGAACAATATAAATTTCGTAACTGTATTTATCAAAAAGACTTGCAATCTTCAGCTATGGAACTTTGTATGTTACTTCACTTCATACCTATCTGTTTCCTTTTCTGCAAGCACATCGGCAATGCGCCGACAAGCCTGTCCGTCACCATAAGGATTAACAGCCTTAGACATCTTCTCGTAAGCTGCGACATCATCGAGGAGGATACTGACTTCGAACATAATCTTATCGTAGTCGGTACCGACAAGGTGAACAGTACCAGATGCAAGAGCTTCAGGACGCTCGGTAGTGTCACGCATCACTAAGACGGGTTTACCAAGGCCTGGGGCTTCTTCCTGAATGCCGCCTGAGTCAGTAAGGACGATGGTAGCCTTTGACATAAGATAAACGAACTCGAGATACTGAAGGGGCTCGATGAAGAAGAAGTTAGGACAGGCGAGGTCTTCGCCAAAGACTTCGTGGATTGGCTTGCGCACGTTGGGATTAAGGTGCATTGGGTAAACGAAATCTACCTCTGGATATTTCTCAGAGAGATCCTTCATAGCGGTAACCATTTGAATAAAGCCGTCGCCAAAGTTCTCGCGACGATGACCTGTGATAAGGACAAGCTTCTTGCCGTTGTTGAGACGAGTTACGTTATAACCTGCGGCTGCAAGCACCTTGTTTTGCTCTTCAGCAAGGAAAGCATCAGTCTTGAGTTTATCTACGACCATGCGGAGAGCATCTATAACGGTATTACCAGTAACGTAAATATTGCCATGGGCTTTCTCTTCGAGGAGGTTCTTTTCACTGAGTGGGGTTGGTGAGAAATTGTAGGTAGCAATACGACCGGTAATCTGGCGATTCATCTCCTCTGGCCATGGACTATAAATGTTATGGGTACGGAGTCCTGCCTCTACATGGCCTACCGGTATCTGTGCGTAGAAGGCTGCAAGGGCTCCTGCCACGGAAGTAGTAGTATCACCATGAACAAGAATAACATCAGGATGGCACTCTTTGAAGATGCTGCGAAGACCGATAAGGACACGTGCAGTTACATCGGTGAGATCTTGTCCCTGTTTCATGATATTGAGGTCGTAGTTGGGACGAACATCGAAAATCTGCAATACTTGGTCTAGCATTTCACGATGCTGCCCCGTAACACATACGATGGTTTTAAACTCTTCTGATCGCTTCTGGAACTCTTTGACCAACGGGCACATCTTAATGGCTTCCGGACGGGTTCCGAAGACTAACATTACCTTCTTCATTGTATTTATCGCTATTTTTACTTCTATTTTTCCAAATATTACAGCCAATCAGGAACCGTGAAAGATAATCCATCATTTCACTACAGATGTATCAGGGCTATACATATCATCAAAGTAGCAATGTGCTCGTCTTCGACAAAATGGTAAGACAAACTCTCAAGAATTTCATATTCTATTTTTTCAGCTTTATCTCTGCCTTTACTCTTCAACCTCCTCCCACGGATAAGGATTCTCCACCACATTCTGAAACTCCTCAACAGCCTCCTGCTGTTCGGCAGTCAGCAATGGAGCATTCCAAGAGGCAATGATGGAGTGAGCTTCATCTGCCAAAGGCTCATCGAAAACCTCTCCATAGCAGGCAGTGAGCAGACGAAGTTTCAACAAGGAAGCGGGAAGAGTATCAAGAACACCCCAACAACGGTTCAGAACCTCCTGCACATGCTGCTGTTTCTCACCGTGGTCGACAAACGAGGCGCTGTAACCCATCAAAAGAGCGAGACAAACATTGGCCTG
>NZ_JAMZEE010000050.1:0-27925 GCF_024704895.1 Bacteroides muris (ex Fokt et al. 2023)
TGCAGAGGCTATGGTTCAACTTGCTTTCTGCAAAATCATGCTTAACAAAATTATTGTGTAATTTTTAAACAGTTTCTTAAGATTACGTTGTTTTTTATTAACTATTAAATCAAAGTATTATGAGGAGTTCTTTTAAAAGGAATGGTTTCATAGCATTGGCATCAATGCTATCATTTGCAGTGTATGCAGGGGATTATTTACCCCTTGCAACCGCTGCATTGGGGACAAATGAATCTGTTCAAGTATCCGAGCATGGTGTAGATACTTCTAATGAGATTCAACAAGCGAGAATAATACAAGGAACGGTTCTAGAAGAGGGGACGAATGAGCCTCTTATTGGGGTGAATGTTGTCGTTAAAGGAACTACTATAGGTACAACTACTGATGTAGAGGGGAAATATTCGATAAGAATATCTTCTGATAATGCTGTATTAGTCTTTTCTTATATTGGTCAAAAAACAGAAGAATATTCTGTTAAAGGTTTGAGAACTTTGGATGTTATTATGAAAAGTGATGCTACGATGTTGTCTGAAGTCGTAGTATATACTGGTTATATGACTCAGAGAAAAGCTGACTTAACCGGATCGGTTGCGTTGGCGGATTCAAAAGACATTAAAAAGACTTCTGCTAATGTTATGAAAGCTATGCAGGGTAAGATGGCCGGGGTGAAAATTAGTAACAATGGCGGTAATCCTGTTGAAGATATAGGTATTCAAATTCGCGGTCTTTCTTCTTTGTCTGGAGCTGTTACTCCATTAATAGTATTGGATGGTATCCCAGCTGAAGGTTTGAATCTACGTGACATAAATTCTGGAGATATTGAATCTATTCAGGTATTAAAAGATGCTGCTTCTGCCTCAATTTATGGTGCACGTGCTTCTGGTGGTGTGATTTTAGTCCAAACTAAAAAAGGTAGAGCTGGTAAGACTACTATTGATTATAATGGTAGTGTTTCTGTAAGTTCTATAATAAATAGACCAGAAATGATGAACGCCACAGAATGGGGTACTGCTGCCTTCCGTGCAGCAGCTTATGATGAGTGGGCTTATGGTTCAGGCCTATTATTACCCAATGGCTTTGAGTATGAGTATCATAGAGGTGATAATGGAATGCTGGTATTGGATAATATGAAAATGAAAGAATATTTGGATAATAATCAATTGGTAAAAGCAACTGATACAAATTGGATGGACGAGATTTTCCGTACAGCAGTTTCTACAAATCATCAGTTGACTATTTCTAACGGTTCGGATAAAGCTAAAAGTTTGTTTTCATTAGGATATACTAACAACCAAGGTACACAAATTCATTCTTTTTTCAAGCAATATTCTGTACGTGCTAACACGGAATATAGTTTGATTAAAGATCGTTTGAAAGTTGGAGAAAATTTGGCCATTTCTTATTTGCAATATAAAAGTCAGTTGGAAACTTTTCTTGCAATGATTATGCCACCCATGGTTCCTGTTTATGATGTGAATGGTAATTGGGCCGGTCCTGCTGGGCTTGATGATTTTGATAATCCGGTACGTAAAATGACTATGGGTAAAGACAACATCAATAATTATGTGAAAATTATTGGTAATGTTTTTGCAGATTTGAATATTTGGAACGGCATATCAGCCAGAACCCAATTTGGTATAAATTACAGTAATTCTTATAGTAGAACTGTAGATGGTGCTTATATGGAAACTGGTTTTAGAGGCAATGACAAGAACTATGTAAGAAATAACCAATCTCATCCGTTAAATTATGTATGGACTAATACTTTGTCTTACAATAAAAGTTTTGGAAAACACCACATTGATGCTGTATTTGGTAGTGAGTTTACCCGTTATGTACAAGAAGGTTTTTATGCAAGTAGAGAAGGTCTTTATTTGGAAGACCGTGATTTTGCCGGTCTTAGTGTTGCTACCGGTGATGAAATTGATGTAAGTAGTTCTGCTGATGAATATACTTATTTCTCTCTTTTTGCCAAGGCCAATTATTCATATGCTGGCAAATATTTGTTGTCTGCGACTGTACGTCGTGATGGCTCTTCTTTGTTTGGTGTCAATAATCGTTATGGTGTATTTCCAGCATTTTCTGCTGGTTGGAGAATTAAGGATGAAGCTTTTATGGAAGATGCTGATTGGCTGTCTGATTTGAAGATTCGTCTCAGTTGGGGTGCAAACGGTAGTGTACAAGGATTGCCCCGTGGTTATACGACTACTCCGTTTACTACTAACTATTTTGATACTGCTTATCCTATTAAGGGACAAGCAACCGGTGCTTTGCAGTCTGGCTATAGAAGAACTTGGATTGGTAACCCTGATTTGAAATGGGAAACAACCAAACAAACAGACTTCGGCGTTGACTTTGGATTTTTCAATCAACGTTTGACCGGTTCTTTTGACTATTACTATAAGAAAACAAATGATATCTTGGTCCAGACTCCATATATCGCAGCAATGGGTGAAGGTGGTGAGCCTTGGGTTAATGGTGCTAGTATGAATAACCAAGGTGTAGAATTTACAGTATCTTTCAAGAGTGACCCCTCCAGTGAATTCCAGTGGGCTGTTAGTGCCAATATTGGTACATACAAAACTGAATTGACTGACCTTCCTTCCAATGTAATCAATAAGTATGCTGGTGATGGTGTACACGATTTGATTTTAGGACGTTCTCCAAATTCTGCTTATGGTTTGGTAGCTGATGGTATTTTCAAGACTCAAGAGGAAGTTGATGCTCATGCAGACCAGCCAGGTAAAGCCGTTGGACGTATTCGCTACAAGGACTTGGATGGTGATGGTGTAATCAATGAAACATATGACAGAACTTGGATAGGTTGCTATGACCCGGATTTCTTTGGAGGCCTTAATTTGGATTTTGCTTATAAAGGTTTTGATTTGAACTTGTTCTTTGAGGGTATGTTCGGTAATGATGTAAATAGCGACTGGAAGAAAGAGAGTGATATTTGGCTTTTCACCAATCCGGCATGGAAAAATCATGCAACTCGTATGTTGGGCGGTTGGTCACCTGACAATCCGAATTCTGATATTCCGGCTATATCGAATAATACTGCTAATCAGGAACAAAGATTCTCTTCTTGGTTCATAGAAGATGGTTCATACATTAAGTTGAGAAATATTGAATTAGGTTATACATTCCCAACTAAGCTAATCAGAAAAATGCATATGAGTAATCTGCGTTTGTATGCTGCTGCACACAATGTATTTACTTTGAAGAAATTTTGGGGAAACGACAAATATACAAGTTTCGATCCTGAAAGACCTTCTTATCATTATCTGACACCGTTTACTTTCAATTTCGGTATCAATGTTTCTTTTTAAACTTAATTAAATAAATTATTATGAAAAGCAAGTATATAACTTTGTCAATTGTTCTATGCTCTCTGTTGGGAGTCAGCAGTTGTGATTCATATTTGGATATCAATCCTAAACAAGTTTTGGATCAAAATATACTAAACAAACCTAGTGATATAGAAGGTTTTGTCACAGCAGCTTATGCCCGTATGTGTGAGATGGGTTCATTGGATTCCTCTCCTTACATGTATTGGTGGAGTGGTTCTATGCGTTCAGATGATTGTTATAAAGGTGGTGGTGGCGTTGCTGATGCCGTAGGTTCTTTTGGTAATATATCACTTTTTACTTATGTAAATCCTAATACCGGTGCATTGGATGGAACTTGGTATAATTCTTATCAGGTTATCCAAAGATGTAATACAGCAATTCAAAGAATGGCAGATTTTACGGAAGAAGAATTGCCTAATAAGAACAGCTTTATGGGTGAGATGCTCTTTATTCGTTCATTTACGTTGTATCGTTTGAAAAAACTTTGGAAGTATGTACCCTATATTGATGAGAATGTGGTAGGTATGTCAGATGCTTTTGAAGCAGTACCTAACCGTGAATTGGATAAGGGAAATGACCTTTACTTATGGCAACGTATTCTTGATGATTTTAAAAAAGCCGAGGAATTATTGCCTTTGGATCAGATGGATAAAGGTCGTGTAAGCCGTAATGCTGCTACTGCTATGGTTGCTAGGACAATATTAAATATGGCTTACGAACAGGATGACCGTCATCAGGTGATAAATATCAATAAGGAATTGCTTGCAGAAGCTTTGCCTTATATTGATAAAATTATTGATCAAGAAGGTGGTCGTGTAGGTTTGGAATCTGATTTTGGTAATAACTTTTTGGTAGAGTATGATAATGCTACTAAAGAATCCATTTGGGAATTACAATTTGCTCTTGATAATAATTTTCATACAGCAGGTCGATTTAATCGCGCTGAAGGTTTGAATCATCCATGGATGTGGCCCGAAATACAACCTGGTAATTTTGTATTTAAGTGTTGTGACTTTAACCATGCTAGCTATACGTTGACTAATGCGTTTAAGACTGATGAAAATGGTTTACCCCGTTTCGAGGATTATAATGAGGATGATTATGGTCAATATATTAAAAATTCAGATGGTTCTTATAATTTGGATATCGTTAATTCTGGCGCTAAGCCTTACTTTGATAAGTATACGTGGGATCCCCGATTTAGCCATACTATCGTAGCTCCTGGACAGCCTTGGAAGTATGATCCTGATTTATTATTCCATTCAACCGCTACTCGTGATCCGATTACTTATAGTTTCTTGAAACCCATCAAAGACATGCCACATCCTGATTGTGGTTGCATTGCTTATGATGGATGGCAATTTAATTCTATGAATAAGAAGATGATTCGTTACGATGACGTGTTGTTGTGGAAAGCCGAGATTTTGATTCAATTGGACAGAGAAATGGAAGCCCTTCCATATATTAACCAGATTCGTACTCGTGCTGCCAATAGTTTGGTTCGTTTGACTCAAGCTGACGGTTCATATACAATGAATTATCATATTGCTACTTATCAGCCGGGTATTAACTGTAATTGGACTAAGGACTTTGCATGGAAAGCCTTAATGTGGGAAAATCGTCTTGAATTTGCTTGCGAAGGTCATCGTTTCTTTGATTTGCAGCGTTGGGGATTGTTGGAAAAGACAATCAACGAATACTTTGCTATTGAAAGAACTCGCTTCGATTGGTTCAATGATGCTCGTTTTACTGCCGGTCGTGATGAGTACTTCCCGATTTCCCAACCACAAATGAATTATTCAAAGGGTAACTATACGCAGAATCCGGGATATTAATGTTTAATGAACTATTAAGAAGAAAATTATGAAAAAGATAGTAACCATTTTTACAATGTTGTTGGTAGTGTTATCACTGTCCAGCTGTTATGACAGAGATGTGCTTGATGACAAAGGCTTGAATTATTTTATGCCTATGCCTGAGAATGTGCAGTATATTCAAGATAATGCTACTACAGTGACATTGACTTGGAGTATTCCTTCAGTAATTCCAGAAGACTTCAGACGTCCTATTTCAGTACAGATTCAAATAGTGGAAAATAATATTTATAGGGATAGAATAACCTTGGTAAATGAGGAAACCTCTCATACTTTCACTATTGATCCAGCTAAGAAGTATCGCTATATCGTTAAATTGGTAGGTACTTTTACTGAGGAAAACCAAGAAACAGGGCGTACATCCAGTGTTACTTCTGAGGGTGTAATAGTTAATGTCGAATAGTTTCGAGAAGGATTTTTGTAGTTAATGATAGAGAGTGGGCTTTTATTGGTATTTTTCTGAGTCAGCTCATTCTCTATTAATCAATAGACATGAAAAACATATTATTTACAGCATTCTCTTCGTTTATACTTTTATTTGTTTCCTATACTTCTGAACAAGAAACTGAGACTTATATTCCTATTGATGAAATTATACCTTTGGATACTCATCTGATTCCAAATAGGGATACAAAAATTGTATCAACAATATTGATTTTTAGGATATTGATGCCATAGATTGTTTGCTGGTTAGAAAGAGTGTAGGTGAAAGTTATTCAGCTGAGGCAAGTCAAAGCGAACGTACTGGCTTTCTCGGAGGATAATGATTTGGAAGATGGATTGTCATTCAGCAATATGGTTACTGATGATAAAGGGTATGCCTGCGAGATAGTATATGGGAGAATTTTGATTGCACAAATAAAATAACTATTCATAAACATAACTAATTCAATTATGGTAAGATTAACTTTGACTTTATTGGCCCTATTCAATGTGACTATGCTGTTTCCGGGTAAAGCGATGTCCCGGAACAGTGAAGAACGGGAGTTTAATGGTAAGTATCAAAAGGAATATCTGGACAAGATTGCATTTCCTATAGGGGGAATCGGTGCCGGAATGTTCTGTTTGGAAGGAACCGGTGCCATTTCTCATGTGTCTCTCAGGCACCATCCAGACGTGATGAATGAGCCGTATACCTTTGCCGCGATTTATGTAAAGGGTGTTGAAAACGGGGCAAAGGTATTGGAAGGGCAGGTTCCAACGTGGAAGTGGTTTGGTCCTGCACAGAGTGGTCTGGGTAGGGGAGACAAGACGTATGGTCTTCCCCGCTTTGAGGAGGCGGTTTTCCAGACACGTTTTCCTTTTGCGACTATTGATTTAAGAGACAAGGATATGCCTTTGGTGGCAAAGATTACGGGTTGGAGTCCTTTTATTCCGACGGATGCGGACAATTCCAGCTTGCCGGTTGGAGTACTGGAATATCAGTTTGCAAACACTTCCAGTAAGGCTATCGAGACGGTATTTTCTTATAATACCAAAAATTTCATTGATGGTCAGGGCACTATTCAAGGAGTAAAGAACGGATTTGTTTTAGAATCCGACCAGAACAACAGCGGACTGGCCATTTATGTGGACAATGATGCTGCCGTCGTAGACCATTGTTGGTTCCGTGGTGCGTGGTTCGATCCGCAGACTATGGCTTGGGATAATATCCGCTATGGGCGGATCGCTGATAAGCAGCCGGTTAAGGGTGTTGCTCCGGGAGCGTCTGTTTATGTTCCGCTGACGTTGCAGCCGGGAGAGACGAAAACAGTCAGGGTAAATTTTTGTTGGTATCTGCCCGATTCAAACCTTTCTATCGGTGGTGCCAGAAAAGCAGGACAGGCATTTACAGGAATGCCTTGCAAGGGAACGGCTTCCGGTCAGCAACCTGTGAGCGGCTTTGCCGGCAAGCAGTTGCTGAACTCGTTCGATAAGGGTGGAGATGGACTGACGGGTATTATTCAGTCTCCTGAGTTTAATATTGGGAAAAGATATCTGAAGTTTCTGGTAGGTGGAGGCAGTCAGGCTGACCGTACTTCTGTAAATCTTGTAGTAGACGGAAAGATTGTAGAGACGGCGGTCGGAAACCAGACGGAGACTCTGAGTGAAACCGTATGGGATTTGAAACCTTATCAAGGAAAGAAGGCTTTTGTGAAAGTCATTGATTTGGATGTTTACCCGTGGGGACATATTCTGGCCGACCAGTTTGTGTTGACAGACAATAGGAATGAAGATATTTACAACTTGTCTTCTACATCCACCTTACTTGCCGATTTTGAAAGCAACGGCTGGGGAGACTGGCAGGTTGTGGATTCTTCCGAAGAAGAAAAACAATTCCCGGCAGATGAAGAAGATGCCGAAGCTACCTACAGACCTTGGTACTCGGAGCGCTTCAAGAGTTTGAATGAGGTTATCGGCTATTGGGATGCAAACCGGGCGATGCTGGAAAAGAACAGCCGGCTGTTCAGTGATGCATTCTATAGTTCCTCTTTGCCGGCAGAAGTATTGGAGGCTGTCGCTGCTAATTTGACTATATTGAAATCTCCTACGGTATTGCGCCAATGGGATGGAAGATTCTGGGCTTGGGAAGGATGCCAGGATTCTTTTGGCTCTTGTCACGGAAGTTGTACGCATGTGTGGAATTATGCACAGGCTTTGCCCCATTTGTTCCCGTCTTTGGAAAGAACCTTGCGTGAAACGGAATTCAGGGTAAGCCAGAATACGGAAGGACACCAGAATTTTAGAGTAAACTTGCCTATTTCGGCACCGCCCCACAACTTCCATGCTGCTGCCGACGGACAGTTGGGCGGGATTATGAAAGTTTACCGTGAATGGCGTATCAGCGGGGACACGCAGTGGATGAAAGACCTTTTCCCAGCAGTGAAGAAGAGCCTGGACTATTGCATCCGTACATGGGACCCCTTACATAAGGGCTGTCTTGAAGAGCCGCACCACAATACTTATGACATCGAGTTCTGGGGACCGGACGGCATGTGTACAAGTTTCTATTTGGGAGCTTTGACTGCGTTTATAGAGATGGGCAAGGAGCTGAAGCAACCCGTCAAGGAATATACGGCCCTGCTGTCAAAGGGCAGGAAATACATGGAAACTGCACTCTTCGATGGAGAATATTTCATACAGAAAATTCAGTGGGAAGGGCTTCAGGCTCCCAATCCGGTTGATGTAATGTCTTTCGGGGGAAGTTATTCCGAAGAGGCCCTGAAATTGCTGAAGGAAGAAGGACCGAAATACCAATACGGTACCGGTTGTCTGTCCGATGGAATTTTAGGGATGTGGATGGCTTCCGTATGCGGACTGAATGAAGTGCTGGACAATGAAAAGGTCAGGAGCCATCTGGTGGCCGTACACAAATACAATCTGAAACATGACTTGATAGACCATTTCAATCCTCAAAGACCGGTGTATGCTTGTGGTAAGGATGGCGGATTATTGCTTTGCACATGGCCGAAGGGTGGTATGCTGTCACTGCCTTTTGTATACAGCAACGAGGTCTGGACCGGTATCGAATATCAGGTTGCCAGTCATCTGATGATGAAAGGTGAGGTGGAAAAGGGCTTGGATATTGTCCGTGAATGCCGTAAGAGATATGATGGAAGAGTAAGAAACCCGTTCAATGAGATAGAGTGCGGCCACTGGTATGCACGTGCCATGGCAAGCTATGGAATGTTGCAGGGGCTTACAGGAGTGCGGTATGATGCTGTTGACAAAACCATGTACATCGATTCTAAGATTGGTGATTTCAAAAGTTTCATCAGTACTGATACCGGTTTCGGAACCATTGAATGGAAAGCAGGAAAGCCTGTGTTGAATGTGGTTTATGGCAACATTGACGTGAAACGATATAACATAGCGGGCAAGGTATGGAATTGAACGGAGAAACATATCAACAACCATTATTTATTCACTAATAAAACAAAGACAATGAGAAAGATTATGAAAGTCAGTTTGTTACTCTCCCTTGTCCTAGGATTGTACTTTCCTGCTGTTTTTGCACAGTCGGGCATGACGAACGAAATGTTTGATTTGGCAAAGTTGAAATCGGGTGTAAGAAACAAGAGAATCTCCAGTACCGATTCCACGGGAGGCAACAGAGACCATCTGGAACCTTTCAAGCCGGGTGAAAAGCGGATTATCGCGGACATCAAGGGGGCAGGAGCCATCAACCATATCTGGGTGACCATTGCGCCTCCTCCTCCCACGTTGAGCAGAAACGACATCATCATCCGTATGTACTGGGATGGAAACGACTATCCTTCGGTAGAGTCTCCTATCGGGCCTTTCTTCGGGCAAGGATGGGACGAAAGATATAATTATGCGTCATTGCCCCTTTCGTCAGGTCCCGAAAACGGTACAGGCATGTCGTGCTATTTCACTATGCCTTTTGAGAAGGGCGCACGTATCGAAATCGAGAATCAAACCGACCGGAACATTGATGCCTTCTATTTCTACGTGGATTATTTGGAAATGGACAAGCTTCCCAAGGATATGGGCAGATTCCATGCATGGTACAACCATAACCTCACGGAGGCCCTTCCCGAAGGTGAAACGGAATGGGGACTTACCGGAGAGCAGAAACCGAATACTACCGGTAAGGACAATTACGTTTTCGTAGACACACAAGGAAAAGGGCATTTCGTGGGCATCAACTACTATGTGCACTGCCCTACCACTATGTGGTATGGCGAAGGGGATGATATGTGGTTCATTGACGGAGAGGAAACGCCTTCGTTGATAGGAACGGGCACGGAAGACTTCTTCAACACTTCCTGGTGCCCTAAAGAGCCGTTCTCGCATCCTTATTTCGGGTATCCGCGCGTTAATAATGACATAGGCTGGCTGGGACGTACCCATGTCTACCGCTTCTTCATAGCCGATCCCGTCTTCTTTGAGAAGAGTGTGAAAGGCACGATAGAGCATGGTTCCAACAATAACCTGACCTTGGATTTGGCCACCGTCGCCTATTGGTATCAGGATTCGGCAGTATCTCTTCCCGAAGCTCCTACAAAGGCACAAAGGGCACCGAAGCCTTTCATCAATCACATGGACATACATCGTTGGCGTGACGCTTGGCGTAAAGCTAAGGGTAATAAAGCTACGCTTTGGGGGAACGAATAAGAGGGATTCTTTCTTTCGTATAGAGCCGTATTTAAGTATTGCTGTTTTTCTTAAGTCTTGCCAACGTAGTGGCAAGACTGTGCCATCGCTTTGGCACAATGTTGCCAATAGATTGGCACAATAGTGCCAGCATGATGGCACTGCTATGGTGCCGGTAATAGGTTGTATGGCTTTCTATACAATTAGTAAATCATAATAATAGTTTCTAATATGAAAAACATTTTTCAGCAGCAACCGATGAAATGTCTCCTGGTATTTTTAATTTTTATCGGGAATATGCATTATGCACTTGCACAGTCGCCCAAGAAGGTGACCGGACGTGTGATGGACGCACAAGGTGAATTGCTCATCGGAGTAAACGTGACGGAGGTCAATAATCCCTCCAATGGCGTGATTACCGATATCAACGGCACGTATACGATTGTATTGAGTGGTGAGAAGCCTTCCTTGAAGTTTTCTTATATCGGTTTTAAGGATAAAGTATTGCCGGTCGGTTCGAAGGGTATTGTCGACGTATCCATGGAAGAAGACGTGGCGGCCCTTGACGAAGTGGTGGTAGTGGGCTTCGGTACGCAGAAGAAGGCTTCCGTGGTTGGCTCCATCACCAACATTGAGCCTGCCAAGCTTGCTGCGGCTCCCAGCCGTTCCTTAAGCAATAATTTGGCAGGTATGGTACCTGGTGTTATTGCAGTTCAAAGAAGCGGTGACCCTTGGTTTAATAATTCGGATTTCTGGATTCGTGGTATCAGTAGTTTTACAGGAAATACCAATCCGCTGGTGTTGGTGGACGGTATCGAAAGGTCGCTTCACGATATCGACCCCGAGGAAATAGCTTCTTTCTCTGTCTTGAAGGATGCTGCCGCCAGTGCCGTTTACGGCGTACGCGGTGCTAATGGGGTGGTGATGATTGAAACCAAGCGCGGTAAAATCGGAAAGCCTCAGGTAGATGTACGTTTTGAACACTCCTTTACGCAACCCATCAAGATACCCGATTATATTGGTAGTGTGAAATACCTGCAATTGATTAATGAGATGTATGCCGAGCAAGGAAGAGCTCCGTTCGTGAGCGATGCCACTTTGCTGAACTATCAGAATCAGACCGACCCGGAACTGTATCCGGATGTAAACTGGTGGGATGTCGTGTCGAAGGACCATGCAGACAATACGAAGGCCAACGTCAGTGTCAATGGTGGTACGGATATCCTGCGTTATTCGCTGGTGGTGGGATATTATAATGAGAATGGTATTATTGAGCGCGACAAAAATCAGGAATGGGACTCTTCATTGAAAGTGAACCGATATACGGTACGTTCCAACGTCGACGTGAATCTGACTCCGACCACGCTGTTTCGCGCTAATGTAGGAGTCTTTCTGCAAACCAGGAATGCGCCTCCGGGAAGTAACGAAACAAATGCCGGTATTTTCTATCAGGCGATGCGTGTTCCGCCCTATGTGCATCCGGCTATTTATTCCGATGGTCGCATTCCGCGTGTGAAGTTCAAGGAGAACCCTTGGGCCTGGGCCACGCAACGCGGATATGAAAAGATGAACCACAATAAAATCGAGTCCTTGACTTCTCTTGAGCAGGATTTGAAATTCATCACACCCGGTTTGAAGGCGAAAGTGACTTTTTCGTTTGATAAGTTCTCTGCCAATTCGGTGACGCGTTCCAAGAATCCTTATTACTATAATCCGGCAACATCGCGCGATGAGGATGGCAACATTGTTACCGATGTACAGGAAAACGGTCAGGAGTTCTTGGGCTATGCCAAAGGAGCCGAATGGGGAGACCAAAGTATCTACCTGGAAGGAATGCTTTCTTACAACCGCGTTTTCGGAGGTATGCATGACGTGAATGCCATGTTCTTGTATAATCAGAAGGATTATGACAAGGGCGAAACTCTCCCTTACCGGAGTCAGGGTATAGCTGGAAGGTTTTCGTATACTTACGACAGCCGTTATATAGGTGAATTTAATTTTGGTTACAACGGTTCCGAGAACTTTGCACGTGGCAAACGGTTTGGATTCTTTCCGGCCGTGGCTTTAGGATGGATTGTATCGTCAGAGAAATTCATGAAGCCGTTGTCCGATATTGTATCTAACCTCAAACTGAGAGCCACTTGGGGAAAAGCCGGTAACAGTAATATCGGAGGCGGCAGACGCTTCGCGTATATTTCTACCATTGTAGATACCGGGTCCTATACTTGGGGTACGGATGCCAATGTTTATCGTTTGGGGCGTTCCGAAGGTGAAATCGGGGTCAATAATCTGACTTGGGAGACTGTGACCAAGATGAATGCCGGTCTGGACTTGGGACTTTGGAACAACAGTGTGAACCTTGTGGTAGATGTGTTTAAGGAAAAGAGAGAAGACATCTTCATGCAACGTAAGAATGTACCGGGTTCGGCAGGATTTAACCGTAGTGTCTGGGCCAATTTCGGTAAGGTGGAGAATAAAGGATTTGACATCTCGTTGAATGTCAACCACCAGTTCAATAAAGACTGGGCTGTGTCTGCCATGGCCAACTATACGTATGCCCACAATAAAGTGTTGGAAATAGATGAACCGGCGGCCATCCTCGGTACTTATCGTTCGGGCACCGGCAAACCGGTAGGACAAATGTTCGGTCTGATAGCCGAAAGACTCTTTACGGAAGATGACTTTGACGAGAACGGCAGGCTGAAGGAAGGCATTCCTGCGCAGAACTTCAGTGATGCGAGTAATTTGCGTCCGGGGGATATTAAATATAAGGACTTGAATGGTGACGGTGAAGTGACGGCAGTGGATGAGACAGCCATTGGCGGTACGCGTATTCCTGAGGTGGTTTATGGCTTTGGAGCAACGGTCAGATACAAGGCGGTCGATTTTGGCATATTCTTCCAGGGTACCGGCAAGACTTATCAGTTGCTGGGAGGAGAAACTTGGCTGCCGGGTTCTTCATTGGGAGCTGGCAATATCTTCTCGAATATAGACGACCGCTGGACACCGGAAAATCCGAGGAAAGATGTATTCTGGCCCCGCATGGGTGACAAGGCCGTGGCTAATAACTCCAGAGCTTCCACTTGGTGGTTGCGTGACATGAGTTTCTTGCGGTTGAAGAATCTTGAACTGGGGTATACCCTTCCACGGTGCTGGACAAGCAAGATTGGGGTTCGGGACTGCCGTTTGTTTGCAAGGGGAACCAATCTGTTGACATTCTCCGATTTCAAGCTTTGGGATCCGGAACTGGAAACTACGGATGGATTGAGATATCCTCAGATGAAATCTGTGTCAATAGGATTCAGCATTAATTTCAATAACTAACAAGATACGATATATGAAAAAATATAAATCTATATTGGTAGCCGTTTTGTTGTCGGGTTTCATGGCACTGACAACAAGTTGCAACGATTTTCTGGATAAGGCCCCTGACGATCAGCTGACCATGGAGATGGTTTTTTCCGATAAGATAAGAACGGAAGACTGGTTGGCCGGTGTTTATTCTTCTGTTCCCAGTCCTATGTGGGGATATTTTAAAGGCCATGGTTACAATATCATGGGGGATGATATCACGATTCCTCAGGACTGGTCGCCCTTCGGTTGGGCCAATGTGTATGCCTATACCACTGGCAACTGGAGCCCTATTTCGGCTTGGAATCCCTATTATTGGGTAGAACTTAACAAGCGGATACGCGCCGGACTGATTTTCTTGGAACAAGCAAAGGTTATTCCGGAGAAAGGTCTCACCGAAGCCTATGTGCATCAGATGAAATACGAAGTTCGTTTCCTGATAGCCTACTATTATTCTTTAATGATTGAATTATACGGGCCTATTCCGTTTACTCCCGGGGTAATTTTTCCGGTTGATGCTCCCGAATCTGAATTGATGACTCCTCAACGGCCTTATGACGAGATTGTAGCTTGGATTGACAATGAACTTTTGGAAGTATCTAAAAGCTTGCCCGCTGTCTATTCGAATAATACCGATTGGGGCAGGGCGACTTCTATAATGGCTTTGGCTATCCGGGCGAAGACATTGCTTTATGCTGCAAGCCCTTTGTTCAACGGAAATCCCGATTTCAAGGACTGGCAAAATTCGGAAGGAGAATATTTGTTTGATGCGGAAGAAAAAACGGAAAAATGGACGAAAGCGGCAGCCGCCCATCTGGATTTGATAGCGGCTGCCGAGGCCGCCGGATATAAATTATACTGTGAGTATAATGCGGACGGCACAATTGACCCTTTCATGTCTTATTATAACATGTCATTGAAACGCTTTTCCGAAGGTAATAAGGAGATTGTCTTCGGGCGGCCCGAGAATGCAGACCTCTATTATTGGCAAGACCATCATTTGCCGAAGGGCATTGGTGGAAATGCTGCAATGGGGGTTACCCAAGAATTGGTAGATGCGTTCTATATGAAGAATGGGGAGGTTCCCGTCGTAGGATATAATGAAGACGGTTCTCCTATTATCAATCCCGAATCGGGATATGTGGAGAAGGGATTTTCCACCGAAACGGAATTCAGAACTACCAAGTGGCCCGGAGGAGGACCTTCACACTTGGCTGACAAAGAGACCGGCATGAGTCCGGTGACCGAAGAGGGTACTTACAATATGTATTGTAATCGCGAACCTCGTTTCTATGTTTCCGTAATTTATAATGGTGCTTGGTTGGGAGTGGATAACCGTCACGTAGAGTTTTTGCAGGGAGGTAGAGACACCGACATGACTTTCGACTCTCCGCAGAACGGCTATAATGTCCGGAAAAGAATCTCTTTGGATGTATTCCCCCGGGAAAACAAGTATGTATATCAACCGGGTATCTTATACCGGATGGCCGATGCTTACCTGGGTTATGCGGAAGCACTGAACGAATCGTCGTCAGCTCCTACGGCCGATGTGTATAAGTATGTCAATCTGATAAGAGAAAGAGCCGGGATTCCTGCTTTGAAAGAGGGATTGAGCAAGGAAGAAATGCGTGCCGCCATTCAACAGGAACGCCGTGTGGAATTCAATTGCGAAGGTATCCGCTTCCATGATATCCGTCGTTGGAAACTTGGGGAAAAGTATTTGGGTGGTAAGTTGTACGGAATGAACCATGATGGTTCTGAAAAGAGTGATGATGTGAACAATCCGAAAGCTTTTTATAAGAGAACTTATTATAAGAGCCGTACCTTCAATAAGAGAATGTATTTGTGGCCTGTTCCTCAAGCCCAGATGGATATAAATCCTAAACTGAGACAAGCTCCCGGATATTAATAAATCATGCGAATCAGTAGTTGCCCCCGTTTCTATATCACATTTAGTTCATAACCGGTAAAAAAGAAATCAGTTGCAACTGCTGAATCGCATAAATAATTGAGAAGAAGTATGAAATCAATAAAATTCATTTTTTGTACAATGGCGTTAGCGTTTGCCACATTGATGTCTTGCTCGGATGACAATGATGTGGACTTGTCCAATCGTAAGTTTGTTCGTATCGATCAGTCGTCGGTTTATATGGAGATTGACGAAACTGCCACTGTCACCGCTTCCGTTGACACCTTGGCGGGTGATTCCTATCAGTTGAAGTGGAGTGTGCTCGATTCCGATGTGGCGACCATTGAAGGCGTAGAAAACAATGCGGCCGTCATTACGCCTGTTGCCGTCGGAAAAACGGTCATCAAGGTAGAGACGGCCGATGGCAAGTTGTGCTACTTTAGCGACTTGACTGTTATCAAGACTCCTAAGACGTGTTACATTGACTTTGGTGTCTTCGACTCTCCAGCTCCGTTCAACAACTATCGGAATCCTAGAGACCCCGGATTGGTGAACATGCTTGATCAAAGAGGCCGTCCTACTACCTTTGGCATCGAAGTGGACAAACCGTTTTCCGGAGAATTGGCTCGTGGCTTGAGTAACAACTTGGGCTTTCCGGATACAGCTTCTGAGGATATGTTCTTCAGCGACGGCATTGCTATTCCGGTCAGTGGATTCAAGCTGACAGGTCTCTCTCGGGAAACAAAATACACGTTCAACTTCTATGGCCACATCAATGACCGTGGAACGGAGACCGAGTATCATGTAATCGGAAAGAACGATGGCACTGCTTGTCTGGTCAATGACGATAATTTCGATAGAATGGTAAAGGTCAAGGGCATCGAGCCCAATGACGAAGGTGTCGTTCATATCGAAATGAGGCCAGGTCCGAACAATGTGCAATGGGCCAAATTCTTTGGCGTAAATTTCATTGTATTTTCAGAAGATGAGAATTGATGTGGCTTTATGGACACAGGTAATCCTTTCTATTGAAATAGTACTGTCAGTGAGGAGAGATACCGTTTAAGCAGGCATTCTCTCCTTGCCTTTTTAATAAACATATAACAAATAATCTATGGAGATTACCCTAAAGAAAGTTTCAGTTTTCTTGTCTGCCGTTTTGTGGGCAGGCTCGTATGTAATGGCTCAGAATCCGTACAGATGGACAGACGAGCTGGAGTTGTTGAAAAGAGTGGATAAACTGCCCGAATATCGTACGGGCTCTTATGTGGAGCAGTTTTCGAGCTACGACAGGACATGGGGCAACGACGATGGTTTTGCCGGAACTTATTCTTTCCTCCGCAAGGAAGATGATAGGCTGGTGATTGCCGAGATGGAAGGTCCCGGAGTCATCAACCGCATCTGGACACCCACACCGACGGACAACATGCTTTATTTCTATTTTGACGGACAGAAAGAACCCGGTTTGAAAATAAAGTTCTCGGACTTGTTTTCCGGTAAGGTTTATCCGTTTACGAAGCCGGTCTGCGGCAATGAAATCGGTGGCTTTTATTGTTATCTGCCCATTACGTACAAAAAGTCCTGCAAGATTGTTTTCGACGGACCTAAGTTGGAATTCATTCAGATACAATACCGTAACCTTCCGGGAAAGAAGGTGGAAACCTATACCGGTGAATTCTCACAGCAGGATAAGGATTTGCTGGCCGAGGTGAACAAGGTATGGGCTGATTTGACTCCCGCCGTCACCAACTATACGTTCGGAAAGTCTGCCGTCACGCAGACTATGGAGAAGACATTCACCATCAATCCGGGCGAAGAAGTTTCTTTCTTTGAGATGGAGGAGCCGGGACGTATTGTCGGTATGACGATTGACGGCGGTAGCTCTTTCGAAGGCTTGTACAAGGATGTGCTTCTTTCTGCCAGGTGGGACAATGAGAAAGTGGAGGCTATCTATGCTCCCGTTGCCGACTTCTTTGGCTACGCTTATGGCAAAGGAGCCATGCGCAGCATTCTGATGGGTAAGCAGGGTACTTCCAACTACTGTTACCTGCCGATGCCTTTCGATGAATCGGCTTCCATGAAGATAATTTATAAGAAGAGAGAAGACGTTCAGCAATCCCCTGTTTCCGTAAATGTGAAGGTGTATTATAACAGTAACAAGCGCAATGCCAAGCAAGAAGGTAAATTCTATTCTACATGGCGCAGGGAGAAGACTCCGCTCGGCACCTTCCATAAGTTTGCAGCACAAAAAGGAAAGGGACACTATATAGGCACCATCCACCAAGCGCAGGGATTGCGTCCGGGTATGACCCTCTTCTTTGAGGGAGACGATACGACCTATGTAGATAAGAAGGTACGCCTGCATGGTACCGGTTCCGAAGACTATTATAACGGCGGTTGGTATGCTTGCCTGGATCGTTGGGACAGAGGAAACAGTCTTCCTCTTCATGGTTGTCTGGACTATTCGCTTCCGATGGCGCGTACCGGCGGTTACCGCTTCTTCTTGGTCGACAAGATGTCTTATGAAAAGGAAATCTATCATGGAATGGAACACGGTGAGGTAAAAAATAACTTCCCGGTGGATTATATTTCCATTGGTCTCTTTTACTCTGACCGTCCTTTGCAAAATAGGGAAGAACCTTCTGCGGAACAACGTGTGGTTTACTTGCCTACCGAACATATTTATTTCCCTCAGTTGATGGAAATGACAGTGGGTGGAGGCATTCAGGTATCCAATGATCGTGGCATCCGCATGAACACCTGTCACGGAGGTGTGGTTCGTATCAATCTGACCGATGTGCCCGAAGGCAGGTATCGTTTGCTGATTAACTATTTTGAAAAGCCAAATGGTGCGGATTTTCAAATTTGGCAGCGACAGAAACAGTTATCCGATTGGATTTCCACTAAGAATGGTAAAGAAGTAGAAAAGACGAGAGTACATGTAGGTGATATCAATCTGACGGAACAAACCAATACTATTACTTTCCATGTGAGAAACAACCAGGGTGGAGATCAATTTGAATTGGGATTGATTATTCTGGAAAGAATAAAAGAATGAGATAGATAGAGTTGGTCTGTCCACGAAACAAGGCAGTGGCTGTTTCGTCGGCAGCCCCATTTGATAAATGTGAATTGGGAATGGAAACAAAACAAGTTTTACTGTATAGTATTGTAGCTTCCGGCTTATTGGGAGTTGCGGGTTGTAAAGATGCCGATGCAGGGAAGGAATTGCCAAACGTGACGGATGGATTTATATGCTTGGCACACTGCTCGGACGTGGTGATGCTGCGTATCTGGTGCGTTTCCTTGAGAACAATCTTCTGGATATGAAGGCCTATGAATACTGGGACGAGCCGAAAGTATTGGCGGAAGCAGATAGGTATCATGCTTTGTATTGCGCTTACATACATCCGCAGAAGGACAATGATGAGCAGCTTTGGTTCATCATGTCCATGTGGGGGCCGTACAATGCTTTCCTAATGTGTGCCGATATGAAACCGGAATCTCCAGACCACAAGCAAGGATTCTATATTATAATAAATTAGCAGTATATGTACTGCTCTTCTGATTTATTCTTCCTATTTTTGTATGACAGTATTGCATGAATATGAAGGGGGAAGATATATGCGCATGAAACGGAAAGTCTGTATCTCTTGTTTGGGTGTCCGTAGATGCCACCGTTACGATAAGGCAAGTATAAATCCACTTGTTGCAGAGACAATTTCATTTTTTTGGAACGTCATACCATAAATTTTCCGCTAGTTCTGATATCAGACAATTTACTACTGTTACATAATATTACTGCCAATGTAGAAATGTTTTCAATATAAAAGAGCCAAGTATCGTGAGGTGAGATACCTTTGATACTTGGCTTTTTTTCGTTGAGGAAATGTATTATTGTTTCTCTGTTATCAGTCCGACAGCATAATTCAGGACTGTATCTTCATCCTTCATGAAATCTGCTACGGTTTGGGATGCTTGATGATGGGGTGGTATGCCTATACCTTCCATAGGGAAACCTTTGGGAGAGACATCCGGCTGGCGGGTAGGAATACGGAAATAGGTTCGCTGTTTAGTGCAGAAAGGACGGGGCTCATTGCCGGTATCCCCTCCAGTGGCTTCACCGATGAGGGTGACATGGCCGCTTTCCTTCATGTCAAGTGTGAAGCTTTCGGCAGCAGAGAGTGTATAAGTGTCGGTCAGCAGGTAGATTTTACCTTTATAGGCGTCGGTTTCGGGTTGCATGATGTAGTTCTTGCTGACGCAGTGTAGTTGTGCTTCGCGGATGAAGTATTTGCAGATGTCTACTCCATTCATGCTGTTTCCTCCTCCGTTTTTACGTACGTCTATAATGAGGTATGGTAAATCCTTGACTTTGGGATAGACTGCCTTGAAATCTTCCATGACGGGGTTCATCATGGTTTTGATGGTAAGGTAACCGATGCTGTCTTGTAATATCCTGCTCTCCACAGTTTGTTCTTCGTTATCCGGAAAATAGTCCCTTTGTTTCAAGGGAAGGGTGACGGTCAGGGTATCGCTCCCTCTCAGCAATGTATAGTTTCTTAAGGTGTCTGCATAACTCCGGAACGCATCATAGGCTGTACGGAGCCGTCTGTAGGGGATGGTAGATGCTTCGGTATATTTTTCGTTCTGTTCAATCCATTGTTTATAGGGGAATCCGTTGATAGCTATAATCCGGTCTTTGTCCTGGAATCCGTATTCTGTCAGATAGTCATTGGGTTTGTCAACGAACAAGGAATCCTCTATAAAGGCTACGCGTTGATTGGCTGTGTACATCTTGTAGCAGGTAATGGCGTGGGCGCATTGTAAGGCAGAGATGTATTCCTGCACTATCAATCCGTAGTATGTGGTGGTCTGCGCCTGGCGGACGCGAGCGTTACAAGCTTGATACAATGAATCCATATTCAGATGTTTGGCTTGGTATAATGAATAATTCTCCATGACGGTCTGGTGTATTTCTTTGAAATCTTCTTCAAACTGTGAGGGGGCTAACGGTAGTTCTGCAATGTAGAAGTTTTCTACATCAATCTGCTTATCATTATAGAAATAGTTGGCGTAAACATACAAACCACACCAAATGACTGCCAGTACAGCCACTACAATGACTATTACTTTTGAAATTTTTTTCAGAATCTTCATGTTTTATAGAGTTTAGTCGATATTTGCTTTTTCGGCAAAGATAGAGATAAATTTTGTTAATTTTATTTTTCTAACTCCTTATTTGCCAATAATGGTAACATGGAGGTAACAGACTGATTTGCAAGTGCCTTATTGTGTGGCATGTGGCAGTCGCCTAACTTTGCAATCGTAAATCAAAACATACTAAGGAGAAGTGATTATGAAGAACTATCAGAAAGTAAATGTGCCCGCAGGCGAGGCACGTGTCGAGCTGCACGATTCATTGAATTTGACCGGTGCGGAAGTATCCATCAGCAATCTGCCGGCTGGTGCGGGAGTACCCTTTGTGCATTCGCACAAGCAAAATGAAGAGATTTATGCCGTCCTCTCCGGACATGGCACCATGGTGATTGACGGAGAAACTGTAGAGCTGCAGGCGGGTGACTGGCTTCGCGTGTCTCCGGCAGGAGAACGCCAATTGTCGGCTGCGGCAGATAGTGCTATCAGTGTGGTTTGTATTCAGGTGAAAGCCGGCTCACTGGAAGGCTTTACGATGACGGACGGTGTGGTGAAGTAAGAGGAGAAGTCACACAAGTAGAATTAAGGTGATAGGGGATGGGCTGTGGTGCAGGCTATTCCCTATTACTATATGATGTGCAGTGATTTATTGACTACGATTTATTTTAAGTTAAAATTGTCAATAAGAAAAAGGATGATACCATACTTTTCAAACATTAATTTTTGATACTTACCGACTTTTTTGAACCCTATTTCGACTTTTTATTTGTACTTTTGCACCGGATTTCTTAATCAATAGTGCTCGAAATTCGGTTCTCATCTTTTTTATATTCCCTGATGAGGTCGTTTGTAGCGCATTGTGGCAGATGTTGTGCTGTCCGGACTCTTATGGTTCATTATTAGTATTTCCGAGGGAATGAACAGAGGTTAACGGCTTATAGTTAACGGTTAGAGGAAAAAATAATGAACAACAATACATTTATTTTTATTTCATGAACAAACTTATGGTTTATTCAGCTCTGGTTGTCGCTCTGATGGCCGGAGAGCTTTGTCTTATGCCTATATATGCACAAGACAAGGCTGTGCAGGCGATGACACTCACGGCACTTTACAATCTTGCTGACCAACAGAGTCAGAAAGTGAGGGTGAGTGAAGTGGCTTTGCAGGCAGCCAGCGAAGGGGTGGCAGTAGCCAGATCGGCTTTGCTGCCGAGTGTGGATTTGAGCCTTCAGGGCAGTTATACGGGCAATGCCTTCATGCTGTCGCGAGGTTTCTCGACCGATGGAGTGACAGACTACATCGTGCCAGGTATGGGGGCTATTCCTGTGGCAAACGGCAAGCAGGACACCCCCCATTGGGGAAATAGTTTCACGGCTCGGGTGTCGCAGGTTGTGTATGCCGGTGGCGCTATCCGTTCGGGCATCCGCATGGCAGAATTGGGCAAAAAGATGGCAGAACTCGATGTGGAGAAAAACCGCCAGGAGGTGCGTTTCTTGTTGACGGGTTACTATCTTGACCTCTACAAGTTAGGCAATCAGATAGAAGTGGTGTGTCAGAATATCGCACTTACGCAGAAGGAGATTGACCAAATGAAAGCCCACCGTGAGCAGGGTACTGTTTTGCAGAACGACATCACTCGCTATGAATATCAGTTGCAGAGTCTTGAACTCACACTGACAAGGCTCACCGATGCTTCTACCATCATTAACCATCAACTGGTTACAACGCTTCATTTACCGGAGCAGACGGTTATAGTTCCCGATAAGAATGAGCTCAACACAGAAATAGACGCACTCTCGGCAATCGCCGTTCAAGACACATGGCAGCAGACGGCAACGGACAACAATCTTGGTATCCGCCAGGCAACGGTTGCCACAAATCTTGCAGAGCAGAAGGTGAAGCAGGCAAAGGCGGAATCATTACCTTCGGTGGCTGTTGTGGCAGAGAATCATTTCTTTGGACCTTATACACAAGACCTCATCTCGAAGGATTGCAATGTAAATGTGTGGTTTGTCGGGATAGGCGTAAAGTTCAATCTTGGCAGTCTTTGGAAGAACAAACACCACATCCGCAAGGCACGTACTGAACATCGGCAGTCAAGGGAAGTGCTCGCCTTGGCCCGTGAGGGTGTGGAGAATGCTGTAGAGGCAAACTACATCAACCTCCTTACGTCCTACACCGAGGTGAAGACACAGCAGAAGCAGGTGGAACTTGCCAATCAGAACTACTTCGTGGTGCAGAATCGTTATCAGAACGACCTTGCGCTCCTTACCGACATGGTCGATGCCTCCAACATGAAACTTTCTGCAGAAATGGCGCTGGTTAATGCCCGCATCGGCATGCTTTATAATTTCTATACACTCAAATACGTAACAAATACTTTATAATAATGGAAAAAAACAAGATACACATCTATTTGTACAATGCGCTTATCGTGTTTTGCCTCTTGGGTGGAGCTGTTTATGTGGTGAGCCAGTTTATGTACTTCGGCAGTGGAGAATTTACCGACAATGCCCGTGTGCGCCAGAACATCGTGCCTCAGAGCAGCCGTGTGCAAGGCTTCATCCGTGAGGTACGGTTCGCAGATTTTCAGCAGGTAAAGAAGGGTGATACGCTTGCCATCATCGAGGATGCCGAATTTCGCTTGCGACTGGCCCAAGCCGAGACCGACCTTATCCGTGCCGAACACGGTTCGCAGGGAACGGCAAGCAGCATCGTTACCACCAAGACAAGCATGACCGTTACCGAAGCCGGCATCGAATCCGCACGTGTACAGATGGAGAATGCCATGCGTGAGGATACTCGTTTCAAGAAGCTCCTCAGTCAGGATGCTGTTACCCGACAACAATATGATAAAGTACATACGGGCTATCTGAGTGCCAAGGCAGCCTACGAGCAGGCGGTTCGTTCACGTCAGATGCAGTCGGCTGTTGTGGCCGAACAGGGGCATCACCTTTCCGTTTCGGAGCAGGGCATCGAACTGGCTCGTCGTGCCGTCGACCTCGCCCGTCTCAACCTCTCCTATTGCTACATCATTGCCACTTGTAACGGTACCGTTGGCACGAAGGATATTCACGTAGGTCAGCTTGTCAATCCGGGCCAGGTACTGGTGAGTATTGTTGACAATGGTGAACGTTGGGTTGAGGCAAACTACAAGGAAAGCCAGTTGCCTCACATCAAGGTGGGTGGTAAAGCTGAGATTACAGCCGATGCCGTTCCCGGTATACAATATACGGGTACGGTGGAACGTATCTCTGATGCTACCGGCAGTGCCTTCTCACTTATTCCCATCGACAATGCCACGGGTAATTTTGTGAAGGTCGAACAGCGCGTCACCGTACGCATCAAGCTCGATGAGAATGCTGATGTTGCCAGGCTCAAGGGCGGTTATAATGTGGAATGTATCGTTGAGGAGTAATGGGACAATTGACTGAATTCTTTATGAAGAGCGCCGGTGGCCCTCCACCCGGCATGGGCTTTTCCATGCCTATGATGAAGGGATGGGTGCCTCGCCGGATACAGCCGTGGCTGTACGTGCTGACCGCCTTTTGCTTCCAGTTCGGCGGTGGCATCTACCTTGGTGCACTGGATGGCATTCGTGGCACCACCGACTTCATGATTGAGGACGTGCTCTTTCTGCTTTATGCCACCCTCGCGGGCATGGCTGTCTATTTTCCTATGCTTTTCCGCATGAAGTTCCGCTTCACCAACAAGCAGTTGCTCTGCGGTTCTGCCATCGTTCTTGCCGTATGCAATGTGCTGACGATGCATTGCCAGTCGATGCCTGTGCTCATGATAGTGTGCTTCATAGCCGGAATGGCTAAGATACAGGGCACGTTCGAGTGCATGAGCAACATCCAGCTTTGGATTACCCCCCGACGCGATTTTGCCGTTTTCTTCCCCGTGCTTCACATCATCCTGCTCACCGCCATCGAGGGTAGCGGATGGCTTGCCGCCTGGTTCGGTCATCATTTCACATGGCAGATGATGCACGTCTTCACCATCGGCACTATGTCGTTCGTATTGCTCATGCAGGCCATCTTCTGCCGTCCGTTTTGTCCCATGCCCCAGCGTCTGTCGCTCAAAGGTATCGACTTTCAGGGAGCATTGCTCATCTGCGGACTGATGCTCGTGGTGTCGTACATTGTAGTGTACGGCGACTATTTCATGTGGTTCGATACCCTCCGCATACGCCTTCTGTTCGGTGCTGCCATTGTGCTTTCCGGCATTGTGCTCTACCGCCTGCGCTACTACCGTTACCCCTACATCGAGCTTGGTCTTTTTACACGTCGCAACGTTGTTTCCATCCTCCTCGTCACCTTCTTTGCCGAACTTGCTTTCGGTGCTGAACACACGATGGAAGAGATACTCTACAGCGAAGTCATCCGGCTGGAGGAGCTGACCAAAGAGTCGCAGTATATGTGGGCACTTCCCGGCATGTACCTCGGTATCCTGCTCGATCTCTATTGGCTGAAAGTCAAGAAGTGGAAGGTGTGGAAACTCTTCGGCATTGCCTTCATCGGTATCGCACTCTATGGCATGCTGATGTACTTCACGCTTGACATAAACGTCAATATCGAGCAGTACCGTTTTGCCATCTTCTTGCGAGGATTTGCGTATGCCATCCTTGTCCCGACATTGATGTGGGCTTTAGACGAATCAGTGCCAAGTCTTGAGCAGTTCTTCATGGGCTTGTTCGTGTTCAACATCCTCCACATGTATCTGGCAGGAGCGGCAGGTTATGGCATTTATACCACTATCTTCTCGCACTTTATGAACGACAACATGATGAGCTACGGACAGCAACTCACTCTCACGCATTTGGATATGGCGCACTTCAACCTCGGCGAATACGTTGGCCGCGACTTCCTGCACTCCATGATGATGGTGGCAATGAAGCAGGTTTATGGCTATGTTATCTGGTTCGCTTTAGGCCTTGCCGCCCTCTTCCTGCTGTGCGACATTCCTGCTGTCCGTACAAATATCCGCAAAGTTCCCCGCTGGTCAGTTTATGCCATCGAGTATCTTGCGAGAAGGAAATAAAGCTTTGTAAAAAAGGGATATCCTGCGATTGCTTATAAATGCAGCAATCCGGCAAAACAGAAAGAGGTGGCAAAGGAAATCAGTGTCATGTCCGGTGTGAGTGAGGGTAATTCCTACAGTACGCTGAAGGATTTCCGTACTTATCTGAAGAAAGCATTGCTGGCAGGTCGTATCGTGAACATTGCTGGGCTGGGTAAATTCTGAAAATATGGAGACTATGGGTCTCCTTTCTACACTATGTGCGGGAGGGAGGCCTTTCCTCTCCAAAAATGACCGGATTGCCTTTCTTGGACAAACAATTATGAATATCTTTGTAACATTATTCATTAAACTAACAGAAAACGCCATGGGAATTACAAACAAATCAACAGTAAAAGTAGGTGCGGCAGGAGTCTCAGTCATTGGAATTATAGTATTGTTCTTGGTCATGTTTGCTGTGGAGCGTATTGACTCGGGACAGACGGGTATCATCGTTAACCTGGCAGGCAGTGAGCGCGGTGTGGACGATGCCAAGGTGGAAACGGGTTGGGTGGTTTACAACCGCTTTGCCAAGCAGCTTTTTGAGTATCCCGCTTTCGCGCAGATTGTGGACTACGAGCCTTTTGACATTCAAGATAAGAAAGGTACGATTTTCAAGACAGACCCTACTATTGAGTATTATATTGAGCGCGACAATGCCAAGGTGGTCTTTTTGCGCTATCGCAAGACTACCGAAGAATTGGAGCAGAGCGTCATTCTGACGGAAGTGAAGAATGCCTATAAGGACGTGGCAGGACTCTATGAGACGGACTCGCTCATCAACAACCGTCCCGCTTTCGAGAAAGAAGTGGAGGAACTGCTGAAAGAGCGTCTGAGCAAGCGTGGCTTTACGTTCACCAATATCCAGTCGTCCGTGAAACCCAATGAAACTTTGCAGGCGGCCATTGATGCCAAGAACACTGCTGTGCAGAATGCCCTGAAGGTGGAGAATGAAAAGAAAGCTGCCATAGCCGAGGCAGAAAAGGTAGTAGCTGCCGCCAAGGGTAAGGCGGATGCCAACCGTATTCTTCAACAAAGCATTACGCCGGAATTGATTCAACTAAAGGCTGTGGAGAAATGGGACGGGAAGTTGCCGCTGTCGACGAGCGGGAATACGCTGCCGTTCTTGAAGTTGCAATAACAATCTCTATGAGAACTCATTAGCAACTTGATTCTTTTGGAAAGGAACTGATTGTGCGCGCGGATAATCCTTAGTAAGCAAAAATTTAAGATGCAGTATTGCAGGAAACATGTAATTTGCATACAAGTAAAATAATATTATGCAAACAGAAGTGCAGAAATGCTGAGAGCCTGTTTAATTCTTTTTCAAAAAATTTGTTCAGCGTTTTAATATGAGAATGAAATCATGAAGCCCCTTTAGCTCTACTTTCTTTTGTTTTCCATACAAAAGGAACAAGACAAAATATGCTGGCAAAAAGTGAATTTATTCTTTTTGCCAGCACTATTTAATTGGTATTTAAATTCTTGAACGATAGAACCTATGTATAGCGACCATTAACTAAAGAGTGAAAAGGCTCCAATAGACCCGACGACGAACACAACGACAATCACCCATATAAATGAGATAATGAAACCTGCAATGGCGCAGCCGCGCGGACTTTTGAATAATCCGATGAAACTAAAAAGCGCACCGAAGAACCAGATAATCCACCCAAGAATAGGTATCCACCCAAGAATAGGTATCCACCCAAGAAAGATTCCAAGAATGGCGAATACCAGCCCGGTAGTACCGATACCATTGGACTGCTTGCCGGGAACATTTACATAAACCGACTGTTGTGTAGCATTCGTGTTCTGCTGGAACGGTTGTTGGGCTGTTTGAGGTTGAACCTGAGGTTGTCCTGCTTGCAGGACTGCATTACAATGAGGGCAGGTGGTGGCTTTGTCCGAAACCTGCTTTCCACAATGGGAGCAAAAAATGAGTGCCATAATACAAAATATTTTAGCGTTAATAAATAAAAAAACTATTCTAGGTGAGTATGTTGTTTGGAAACGTATAGTACAAGTCCTTTATAATCAATTTTATAAAAACGTGAGTTCGGGATAAGAACTTTATTTTTTTCAACCAAGCAAAAGACATAGAGTATTGGGCGGCCTGTCAAGGT
>NZ_JAMZEE010000051.1:0-27554 GCF_024704895.1 Bacteroides muris (ex Fokt et al. 2023)
CTACCAAAAGAATCGGCAACTTTTTCAAGCTGCCGATTCAACTGTTTCATGGCGTTCCTTATCCCGAACTCACGTTACTACACTATTTATACGTTAATTTTAGGGCTGTTTTCTATAGGACGGATTGCTTGGAGGAATTTATAGAGCGTATGCAGCGTCCGGGACATTCGTTCGCCATCTGAACTTTTCTGGCAGACTGAAGACGGAGAATGCCGAACGGTATGCCGCTGTGGTAGAGGCGCTGGGTGGAGATGGCAATGCCGGCACCCGATTGTGGTGGGATACCGGCATCAATTGATAGGGGCATATAGGACTGTCTTTTATTGGACGGGGTGATTTTCGGCAAAAATTGCCATACGTTCGTCCAGTTGGTCGTACTGATGGTCTTGGATAAAGGAAGTGCAGGCACGCAATCCTTCTTGATGGCTTCCGGTAGTTACCAGCGAAATGGCGCTTACGCCGTAGTACATCAATTCCCGTGCAAGTTCTCCGCTACTCATACCCGGATAGCCGATGGTGAAGTAGAAACCGTCGGCAACGGAATCACCCAAATCATTGTCGTATACCAAATGGAAACCGTGGCGCAAGAAGATTTCCTTCAGGCGGTGAGCACGTTCGCCGTACACTTTCACTTCATCAAGGAAGTTGTATTGACCTTCATTGGCTGCTTTAAGCATGGCGGCAAGAGCATACTGCGCAGAGTGGCTGGTGCCGGAGGAGAGTGCATAGAGTACGCGGTGGATGAATACTGTGCCGAAGGTTCCGCCTCCGTAGCGTTGTGTCAGCCCGGGATAGACGCGGTCATACAGTTTGTCTGATATGCAGCTTACACCGATGCGTTGGCCGGCATAGCTGAACGCTTTGGAACCGGAAATGAGCAGCACGTAATTGTCTGTATAGTGTGCCACGGAAGGTTGGTAAGGCGCTTGAAACGGTTTGCTCAGGTCTTGGCGGAAGTCCATGGCAAAGTAGGCGAGGTCTTCCAGAACAATGACGTCATATTGGGTTGCCAGTTCGCCAATGATGCGCAACTCTTCTTCTTTCAGGCAAATCCAGCTGGGATTGTTAGGGTTGGAATAGACGATGGCAGAGATATTACCCTTGCTGAGGTAACTTTCCAGTTTCGCTTTCAGCTTGCTGCCACGGTAGTCGTATACGTCAAAGGTTTCATATTTCTGTCCCATTACGACCAACTGCTGCTTCTGTACCGGGAAACCGGGGTCGATGAAGAGAATGGTATCCTTTTTTTCATCGCACTGGCTGCACGTGAGGAATGAAGCAAAAGTTCCTTGCATGGAGCCGGTAACTGGTACGCAACCTTCGGGGGCCACATCTGCATTGATAAAGGCTTTGATAAAACGTGATGCTTCCTGCTTCAAGGCGGGAAGTCCGTTTATATCCGGATAGAGGCTGGCGATGCCATTCTGCAAAGCTTCCACTTCGGCCTTTACGCCCACGGCAGAGGGGGGGAGTCCGGGTACACCCATTTCCATTTTTATGAATTCCACACCTGATGCTGTTTCGGCATTGGCGGCAATGGCTTTTACTTCACGGATGGTTGCTTTGGCAAAGTCTGTGATATGAAAATCTGCGATAGTTTCATCTATCAACTTACGTTCAATAGGAGTATTTCTCATGATTTCAATATTAATTTGGTTTTGCAAAGGTAACATAAATCTCTTATAATCAAGTTGTGTTGAAAAAAAGATGTTTTTTTTTCTTTCAAGCTATTGCAGATATAAAAAAAATGTCTACCTTTGCAACCGCAATCGAGAGAGATAGTAACTAAGAAATGAAATAATGGTGCGTTAGTTCAGTTGGTTAGAATACATGCCTGTCACGCATGGGGTCACGGGTTCGAGTCCCGTACGCACCGCTTAAGGAAAACAAGTGATAAGATAAGCCTCTGAGAATCAACATCTCGGAGGTTTTCTTTTTTCTGATACTCCCCCTCTTACTCCCCCGATCTTTTATACTCATTTAACCTGTTCCTGTTAAAGGCTGTGAAGAATATGTCCCAAAAATCCTTCGTAATGTTTTTCTGGCATGGACTACCGACCTTTCGTTACTATCCAAATAATCTTCCGTTCGCTTTTCTAACATCACTCAAAGACGTTTTAAATATCATTTGAACATAACGTCTGTTTCTTCTCCATTGGAATATACACCATGATACACTTTTTATTCCCAAAGCGTTCCCAGAATGTTCCCAGAATCCCAATATTTTGCATTACCGTAAAAAAAAATAATTGTATATAATTTACTGATAAGCAATGCTTTGATATAATAAGCATATGAGTTTGTGGCTGTTCCCAAGTAAATCATCCCTTTATTTCCCATCTTACCTTTGCTACGTCATTAAGACAAAAAGTATAACGAACTAAAAATTTAAAAAAGATGGCACAGCAAAAAAATGAAGTACAATCGTTGTTAGAAAAAGCGATGTTCCAAGCAACTGTTGCAGATTTTTGGATGGCCGGCCTGGAGCTGGGAGTAATAAAAACAAATCAAAGGGATGAAGCGTCTCCGAAAGAGGTTTGTTCCGGTATCCCCCAATTCATAATAGGGGTAAAGGGACTTGCTGGATTCTTTGGTACTTCCGTTTCAACAGTCAACCGTTGGAAAGCTTGTGGTCTGCTTGATGATGCAACCCTGCAATGTGGGAAGGTAGTGATCTTTGAACTGCCTAAAGTAATTGAAATCCTACGTGTGAGTGACAAGAAAAACAAGTTTAACGTTAAAAGTTAAAAGTACAATGGAAAAGAATCTAATCGATGAAGCAGTTTCCACACTGGATCTGCAAGGGTCAAATGTGAAAGAATCCACTGTAGAGGATAAGGATTTACAGGCAGGTGCATCTGCTGGTGATGCACAACAAACTAATTCAGAAGAAAACAAAGATGAAGCCCCAGAAGCAGTACCGATGAAGCTGACATGGGAAATGATCTACCCCTTGTCTGTACTGCTTGGAATGAGTTATACTTTCGGGCGTATCAAGATTAACCGTGATATTGATACGAAACAGGTCAAGAAAAAAATAGCTTCCATTCTGGCCTGCAAAGGTATCATATCTCCATTCCTTGTCGTACCTGCCATTGTTTGCCTAAAAGCGGGACTGGAACTGGAAGACGAAAACGGAAATCCAATCACAGAGGATACCCCGAACCTCGATCTTATCCTTATTGTAATTGACGGGCAGCACCGCATGGAGGCTCTCAGGCAGTTGAACAAGAAACTAAGGAAAGAGGGTAAGACGGAATATGAGGGTTATGTCTATCTTCCTCTTATAAGCGAGTATGATGTTCCCACGTTGTTGAGAGAGGCCAATTCAGCAACGAACCCTTGGGATGGTATGGATTGGGTGACACAACTTCTTGCTACCGCCAAAGAAAAAGGTATATCAACTGAAAAATTGGAGTGGGTAAAGGAGAAAGCCAAAACCGGATCTGATTCCGCTGCATGGTCTTGGGTAAATGGTGGCAAAACCAATTCAAAGACAGTCTGCATCAAGGCTTCAACCAATGATCAAAAACTGGAGGAACTGGCTGATACTACATCATTTGAAGAAGACAAGAAGCTTTATGAAGCAGCTGCCAAGTCTTTTGAAGGGAATTCAGCCAAGGTTCTCGGTTGGAAAGTATTACCGGAATGGATTTACAAGCAACTGGACTCCTTGATAAAAAGGGATATGAAACGGAGTGAGGCCATGAATCTGTTGGTTGCATTTCTTGAAGGCATAGGAGCTACCAATGCACAGGAAATAAGCCAGATGAAGAAGAGTGCCAATCAGAGCAAGGATAACATGATTATCACCAAGCTGAACGAATTATTTGCTGATTTCAATCTTAAACACTAATCCCGGTTTCCCCATCATGTGAGAGGTGATGGGGATTCTCTTAACAATGCTCAGAAGATGAAAACATTGAAACAATTTAAGGAGGATGGATATAGTATCTGTCTCCCCCAAAAGCCCAAACTTGATACCGGAATTATCAACAAGCTACAATGTCAGATAATGTGTCCTACAGATAATGTCATAGTACATGTTATTCCGGTCAGTGATTATCTGATACGTAGAGTGTCTATAGTTGATGGGAACGGTGATCTTATAACTTCCCTTGATAACGGTTTGGAAAAGAAACTGGTTGTTGTAAGTAGCGACCTGAACCTTTGGTACGCTCTACAACAATCTGCTGTTAAGGATGAGGAAATAAATATTGAAACGATTCCCGGCAGATATATGAAATTCTAATTATGAAGTAAGTATAGGCGCCTGCTTACTTTCTTACAAGTAAAATTTATTAAAAAAATAAGATGATGGGAAATAAGATATTTTTCATTACAGGCCTCCTATGCCTGAGAATATCACAGAAACAGAGTCTAACAAACTAATAATCAAATCAAAATAAAGAATCATGGTGCAATTTAATTGTAACAACGGCAATTTATTTCCATCCTATAGATTGCCAATTCAGAGTAAAAAAGGATATGAATCATTATGTGAAGTAATGTATGAGTATTTAGGGAACAATGCCTGTCTTATGAATGAAATCAGTCAAAAGATAAGGGATAATAACAATCTGTATGAGAATTATTCAAAATCAGACCATTCAGATATAGGTTCACATACTCATGCTTTTCCTTCTTTTAACCTGGGAGATGATTATATCGCTTATATCGGCATGAACTGGCCGGAAATGAAAGAGTTTTTAATTCCTTGTCTGACCAAAGAGTTTGTTCTTGAATATGGGGGTGATGACATGACGCTGGGAATGATATATCCTGATAACCTGGAAGGGAAAATTCCCGCTTTTTTCACAAAGATATTTTTTGAGGATTTCTCTGATTCTACAAAATTCGGGAAAGATCTCTTCTTCCTGGATATTTGTAAGAATGGGTACTTCTTCGAATCCGATTCAGGGGAAGTAAGGTGGTTATCCTCGAAAGGAGTTGTATTCGGTCATAAGTATTGTATGTATTATGTATTCAATGAGTTTTCTGACAAAATGAAATATCAAGGAGAAGAACTGACGGATGAAAGGATAGAAGAACTGATGGATGATGTTTGGAGCCTTTAATGATTAATATAGCTCCTTCTTAACCTGAGGGAGCCATAATCCGCTTCAAACCGCTAAAACACTCTTCCGTAACCCTCTAATCCTTACTCCTGAAATGATTTTAAAAATAAAAAATATATCCATTGGAGGTTCAGAATCTTCATTGAATCGTCAGGAAAATACTGCTCCTGATGTTATCGTAGAGAAAGTAAGTATCACGCCTGAAAAGTTCAAGAATGACGTTGAGGCACTGACAAGGTATATAGGTGAGGAACATTTCATTTCCGGTCTCAGCATTGAAGTGACATTGAGTGAACTTCTTGCTGTAGTTCCAAGAAAACGTAGAAGAACCGAAGCCTATAACTCTTTAGTAAAATACCTGAGTGAAGAGAGAAACATTTTATTAACCATTAAAACCAATAAGAAAAATGGCAAAGAGTAATAAAAAGATACCACTTGATATAGTAGTAAGTAATGTAATATTGAGAATTAGTAAGAAATATAGCATTCGAGTAAATTGGGCTGGCACTCGTGTTTATAAAGAGTATAATACTACTGACTGGAACCGATTTCTACAGATTCATACCAATGTTGATGGATCCAAATTTCTGAATGTCAAACCTAAGAATGTTCCGTTGGATGAATTAGTTGCCGATGCTTATAACCCCATGCCTAAAGACGGAAAGAAATATATTCTGATTCATAAAGATGGCGACTTAGGAAACTGTCAAGCCAATAATCTTGAATGGAAAGAGGTCAGGAAGTATAAACCAACAGCCACCAAACGTAAATTAGATAATGGTTTGGAAGTGAAAGTTGATGGAACAATACTTGATAAGAAAAAAGCATTACCTATTGTGAAAGAAATCGGAGACAGCGACACAGATTCGATGAAGGCAATAGAGCATCCCTATGTTTCCTATAGGCGAAAGAATAAGTGGGAAAACTATGAAGATAAGACTGCGGATGTTGATGATCTGATGGCTGCGGCAGAATATGTAGATGGGGATAAATCTACAATGAAAAGGCCAAGGGTACTTCATAAGAACATGGATTACAAGGATTTTCATGCAGATAATCTTAAATGGGTGGAAGAAAGCAGTCCTGAGTATCAAGAATATATGGAAAGGAAGAAAGAGGATATGGATAAGCTGGAGAAAGAACTAAACCATAACAATCCCAATTTCAAGCTGCCGGACAATCAATAAATGAATAATCTGGGTTGGTCGGAGACAAGAGCGTGGAACGTAAGTGGAATGTATGACATAACTGGAAGACAAGGTGGAATAAAAAATGTTGCAAATCATGTACAAAAGCTTAAAGAGTAAGCATTTATGTAGATAAATTATTCCATCCCTTCGGGGTTATGTACTATATTCATACTTCATATAGGCTTCTGTCTCTGACCAACCCACTAATCAAAACCTATAGAATAATGAAGAAAATAAAATTAGATGTTCCGTCCGGTATCAAGTATTTATCGGATTGGGATGAACTAGAGAATTTACTACCCGATGACCAGCCTTTCATCCTCAATAAACGGATTTGTGGTTGTGGTGCTACTGAAATGTATATCCGTTCCGACAAAAAAGTAATCCTGGCCGGTCCAAGGAAACAGCTCCTTTATAACAAGTATTCCCAGCATCTTTCCGACCACCTTCATCTCTACCGTTTTCAGGGAGACAAAAAGAAGTATTTTGAAAGTAAGACAGGTAGTGAAAAAGAGATACTGGCTTTTAATGATGATCTTGCTGAATATATCAAACATGGAGGGAACAAGATACTTACGACCTATGACTCGCTTGGGAAAATCGTGGAAGTATTGGTTGGCTTAGGGGAGAATCTGAGTGAATGGATCATCGTGGTTGATGAGTTTCAGGTTATTTTCTATGACTGCCATTTCAAACCTACGACCGAGTATGAATTGTCGGAAGTATTACAAAGGTTTACCCAAGTAATCTATCTCTCCGCTACTCCTTTTCTTGAATCTTATCTGGATATGACGGAACAGTTCAAGTCTCTGCCCGTCTATGAATTACTTTGGCCGGAGAATATGACAAAGTTACCCGATGTAGAGGTAGTAAAGTCCAGAAAATCAGTATTGGAACTATGTATGGGACTGATAGAGAAATATCGTTCAGGAAATGGCAGGAGTACGATGGTAAACGGCGAAAAGTTTATAGCGAAGGAAGTCGTTTTCTATATCAATTCTGTTTCCGAGATTAAGAAGATTATCAAGAAGTCCGGATTGAAACCGGAAGAGACCACTATCATCTGTTCTTCCAAGAGTGACAATATAAAGAAACTGGATGAATTATCAAGGCAGACCGGAATGAAGTTCAGGATAGAAGAGATTCCGGGTAAGGGAGAGCCACATAAAATGTTTACCTTCTGCACCTCGACTGTCTATGTGGGAGCCGACTTCTATTCAACCAATGCCTATTCCTATATTTTCGCCAATCCTAAAGTAAGCAGCATGACGATAGATGTCTCTGTGGATCTTCAACAAATCATAGGAAGGCAGAGACTGGAAGAGAACCCTTTCCGTAACTCGGCCACCTTATATTATAATACACGGGAAGCAAAGGTAACGAAAGAGGATCTGGAGAAATCAATCAGGGAAAAGAACGACAGGACCAACCGACAAATCGAAAATTATGAAGCTGTCCCCAACAAGAACGAGCAGTTGGAGGTAATGGAGAATACAATCAGACAACAAGGGCATAAGGATCATTATTGCTGTATCGTGAAGGATAAGGACAATAACATAAGAATAGGCAAAAATGAAATCCTTGAAATAGCGGAACGGAGAGCCTGGGAAGTTTCAGACCGGATTTATCGGAGTGACTTTTCCATGTACAGGGCTTTAAGTTCCGGTGTAAATGTTATCAGAGCAACAGACAGTGACAATCCTGAGATACAGAAATTATTCAGCGAGTGGAATAAGGACGGGCAATTCTCCAGAAAAGCAAAAATGTATTGCGAACTCCATGATACTATTCCTGATTTGTTGGATGAATGTACCTTTATAGAGAAGAAATTCAAGACCTATTATGATGCTCTCGGAAAGGAAGGATTTGAAGCATTGCATTGGAGAGAGGACTATATCAGACAAGCCATTGAACCTGCTCCTTTTGATAGACTTCCTAAAGATAAAATAGCAGAGGAACTGATAAAAGTGCTGAGGGTTGGAAAGGACTATACGAAAGCGGAGGTCAAGGAATTGCTTCAAAACATATATTCCAAACTCGATATTCCCGGTAATCCAAGTGCTTCTGATATTTCCGATTACTTGACTTGTGAGGACAGGACCAATCGAATGGAAGGTAAAAAGGTAGCTGTATTAAAGATAGCATCCCATATCCGAAAAAAAATATCATTGTTCGGCAGGATTACAGATATCAATCACCCTGAAGAATATGATATAGACAAGGTACTGGATATAATCAAGACCGACAGCTATTATCATGTAGCCGGGAAAGTTGATGCGGTAAGGAAAGCCAAGACCAAGGAAGAAAAAGAGAAAGCCAAGATGAAACTTCCGGCTGTAACATGGAACGGAACTTTCAAGACGAAGAACAGAAGCGGTTTGATCCACTACTCTTCATTCACGGCTCTGGATTTCGACCATATTCAGCCGGAGAAGATGGATGAGTTCGGAAAATGGTTACAAGGATTCTCATGTGTCTATGCCTATTACGTTACTCCAAGCGGTAAGGGTTATAAAGCGGTTATTCTCCATGACAACTATGAGCCGCTTTACCATTATGACTTGTATAATCAGCTCTTGGAACTCTTAGATTGTCCTGAGAAAGATACGAGTACGGTAGATTTGGCGAGAGGTAATTTTCTGAGCTATGATCCGAACCTATGGAAAAATCCTAAACCTGAGCCGTTTCACTTTGTCCCATCCACCTCTGAACCAATTATACCCGAAACTGTTACAGAAACCATAATAAAGGATGAAGCCGGAAATGAAATAATGACGGAGGATGATTCTTACGTAGCCAAGTTCCTGAACACTCTGAGCAGACAAGTTGTTTCTGATGATAGTATAATCCGTATCCTTGGGAAAATCTGGACCGGAAAATCTTTAGCTAACGGAAGGAACAATACGGCGATGTCCTATGCTGGCGTTCTATGTAAGGCAGGAGTAGAGAAAGACAGAGCCAAATCATTCATCGAAGAGCTTATTCCGGATTATGATATTACTGAAATAATTGAATACGCTTACTCTCATAATACTTTCGGATGTGAACGTGGAAAGTATAAATCGAGAAAGAAATAATAATTAGAAAGGAGATGCCGTATAGCTCTCCTTTTATCTTATTCTCAAACAAATAATCTTTGAAAGATTGTTCCAGATTTGATTGGAGATGAAAAATACTAAAATTGATGTAGCCTAAAAAACTTTTTCATGAAACATATGTATATAAGACTGAGAAGAATAACTGTACCTATCAGATACCAATATCCATAATCCATATACATTATATATCCTACGACTATGATTGCTTGTACTACCATGTAAATAGAAGAAACCATTACATGAGGAATCTTCAGTTCATTTGCCATAATCTGATACAGATGCTTGCGATGCGGCAAACCGATATTCTCATGAAGCATCAGGCGGTGAATGATAGTCAGTACACTATCCACACCATAAACGGATAAAAGGACTATCCAACTGAAATCACCCGTTCCAATGATAAGTCTTCCTATCAAGAAAAGAAGGATGAAAGCGATACCAACGGAGCCCACATCACCGGCAAAGCACTTGGCTTTCTTGCGGAAATTGAAGAAACAGAAAACAAGAACGGAACAGATAACGGTATAGATGAAATCCGCTTCCACAAAAGTAATCACCTCCTTATTGATATAAGCCAAGGCAGCAAGAATAACCAGAGAATAACCGCCGGTTATACCGTTAATGCCATCCATAAAATTATAGGCATTGATGATACCCGTACAGACTATCAAGGCTATGACTATCCACCACCAGGACAAGGAGAACAAGCCCCACTGATAAAACATCAAGGCCATGGCAGAGAAATGAAAAAGCAGCCTTGTCATCTGTCCGGTGGATTTTATGTCGTCCACGAAGCTGATGAACGTCACCAGTGTCAAGGCAAGCAGGAACCAGGGATATTCAAAGCCACTCGTCAGGAAATAGGCCAACGCCCCGAAATAGAAAATAATCCCACCACCACGCAAAGTCACTTTCGTATGGGAACTACGGTTATTGGGCTTGTCGATGATATTGCACCTATCAGCCACCCTAAAATAAAAAAGCTCTGCCAAAAACAGCAGAACCAATATAATCAGATAATACATAACTGTATTTTCCTCTTTAATTTTTAATCCAAGAACGATTTTATCGTTCTTAATATTCCCTCTTCCGCCCTCACCGGCATTCTGTCAATACCCAGGGCAGCCTTTATCTTCGCATTACTCACCACATAATTCTCTGTCAACTTACGTAGACGCTCTTCATTCAAAGGCAAATGGAACAGAGTCCCAAGCTGGGCACAGAATTCCATCAGTCCTCTGTTTATCTTCCAGATATGCGGCTGACGGTCCAAAGCCCGACACATCAAAACTATCAGTTCATTTGTGGACAAGGCCTCGTCATCTCCCATGTGGTAGATACCACTCGCCACCTCCTTGGTCAACAGCCCTTCCAGCACATAGCAAAGATTGCCTATCGAAATAAAAGACCTTCTGTTCTCAAAAGCCCCCAAAGGCCAGGGAATACCTTTCCTCACCACATTATAAAGAAGATTCAGATTGCCTTTATTGCCGGGACCATGAATCATGCAGGGACGAAGGATATAAACCTGCTTGTCATCATAAGGATTAGCTTTCAATTTTCCATTCTCAACCTTTAACTTGTCAAGGATGTAATTCTCGGCAGCTATCTTACTTTCCCCATAAGGGCCTACCGGAGCAGGCAGCACATCTTCAGTCAGCATATCACCCACCACACTGTCTGCAGCGGCTTTTACCGAACTGAAGAATACGAACTTCTTCGCAGACGATTCCAGAAAGAAATCAAATATCTTTTGGGTCAATCCCGTATTGATGTCAAAATAAGCTTGGGCAGCAGACTGATTCTTCGTATCATGGGCTTTACCTGCCAGATGGATAATGGCATCGAATTCAGGAAGATTCCGTATAGGAAAAGAAACCGGTTCAATATCTTTCCAGGAAAAAGTATTTATCACTCCCTCCTTTTCAGGAGCGACAATATCCAGCCCGTAAAGACAATGACGTTCCTTTAGGGCAATAACAAGATTGGAGCCCACAAAGCCGTGGATTCCAGTGATTAATATGTTCATGGAATTATTCTATAAAATATACTGACCAGAAACGTGATTACCAGTTAGGGACAAAGCCTTTACCGAGGACAAAGGTAGGTCATTAATTACTTGCCAGAAATAGCATATAAGATATTCCTATTTACTCTCTCATTTTACGGGGATTCATGCGATTCATCAGCCCTTGAAAATAAACATTTAAAGGATATGGCAATAAAGAACGGACAAAGGGTATACAAACTCCAATATATGCAATGAAAGATAAATGAAGTCTTCTACAGCCACGTAAACCTATTTTCATTCTATGCCAACCTACTTCTATACTGTTTTTTCTCACACTGTCAGCAAAGAAGCGATAATGCAACAATGGTTCCGAAATATTGGCAAAATGCAATCCTTTTTCTGCACACCTGAACCATAAATCATAATCATCCTGACGCGGACCGGCATCAGGCTTATACCCACCTACTGATAAGATTGCATTTTTTCGATACATCACAGTAGGATGATTCAAGGGACAAGTCCAGACCAGACGAACAATATCCTCATGCGAAACCGGAACCCTTATAACCTCTTCAAGATTATTTCCACATTCGTCAATTTTAGTCGCATAGGCCCCCACAATATCTGTCGTAGGATGTGATTGCAAAAAAAAGAACTTGTTTCTCAAAACGGTATGGATAGCAAATATCATCTGTATCCATACGAGCCACAAACTCATAACTGCAATGTTTTAAGCCTATATTAAGTGCCTTGCTTAATCCTAAATTATTAGGCAAAGGAATAATTTTAAGCAAATTAGTATCGTAAGAAGATAAGACATTTTCTAATTCAGCAGTGAGAGGTCCATCCTTAATCAATATGATTTCAGAAGGAGGAAGCGTTTGATTCAGTACACTATCAAGTGCAGACTTCAGATAAAGCGGTCTTTCTTTATAATAGACCGAAATCAATACAGAATAGTTGGAGGACATTTATATAAAATGAATTATTTAAGGATTCATAGCTATTCACAAGCCTTCTGCCATAATTCTACATAAGACAAAATCATAGCCTTTTGAGAAGATTTTTAAAGACTTATTATAGTCCTTTTCAAGAACAAATCATCCTGCATACGTTGATAAATAATTCCTATAGAAAGAGTCAGGAGAGTAACATTTTACATATTTTTTATTCATATTGGATGCCAAGTTTTTGTTACCAATTGCATGTCCTATAGCTTTAACTAATGATTCTATTTTGTCTAATTCAAAGAAAGAGACTTCATCGGAAGAAAACAATTCTTTAAAAACGGGAATATTTGAACAAACCGTAGGCACCTTATAACAAGCAGCCTCTAATAATGTAAGTCCAAAACCTTCACAACGGCTAGGCATTAAAAACACATCGTAATATTCCAAATATCTAAAAGCCTCTTCCTTATAGCCTGCGAAATGCACTCTTGAACGGACTCCACATTCATCTGACAACATTTGTAAAGCAGACATAGATTTCCCATCGCCCACAATCCATAATTTCACATTTTCTAGCAAAGACAAAGATTTTATTACTTGTTCAATACCTTTTATAGGACTTAACATGGCATTGATTCCTAAACATACAGAATTCCCCTTAAAGTTTAACACATGTTCCCTATCTTCTAACGACAATTTTTTATTGGTATTAATAATCCGAGTATTATAAACCACTTTCAATTTGTTTTCAGGCAATTTTTTTTTGTAATACTCTAATGCTTTTTTTGTTAATACTGCAATTTTATCATGCCTACTAAGTATTTGTATCCAGAATTTTCCGACTATAAAAGAAACCAATTTATTATACTGAGAAGCTAAATCTTCAAATATAAAACTATGTACAGTAGATATGCAAACTGCTCTGCAAGCCAAAGGCTTATGTAAAAACACATAGAAATCAGACCTTATACCATGACTATGAACTACATCAAAATCATTAAAATTGATAGAATTTCGCATACAAATTCTTTCCGTTGGACAATTTATATTAGTATGTTCCAATTCATCAAAATAATAAATAGTACATTGATGCCCATAGGCTGTCATTACATTTATTAAATCTCTCACAACTATTACTGGACCTCTATTAATCAATGAAGGTACTAAATATGCAATTTTCATAAACAACAAGTAAACTATACAAATAAACCATCTTTATCCTATCACAGAAATCATATTGAGAATAATATTACTTACATAAATCCTCAAACAAGTGATTCCATTGTTTTATTATGTTTTTCTTAGTAAAAAAAGCAGAACTATCCTTAGCCCCTCGTGATAATTTTTCTTGCAGTGATTCATCATTGATAAATTTCTTTATGGCTTTTGAAAAAGCTATGATGTCTCCGTCTTGTACCAGCACCCCATTCCTATTGTCCTGAATGACATCACGTGGACCACAAGGACAACTGAAAGCGATAGAAGGAATCCCGTAAGATAAAGCTTCTATTAAAACCATTGGCAGACCTTCGAATCGGGAAGAGAAAAGCAAACATTTACTTTTCTTATAGACTAAATCTATACGATTTGTGGCTGGATATATCCGAATAATATCAGACAAATAATTTTTCCTAATTTGACTTTCCAATTTCTGTTTCAACTCACCATTACCATATATACAAATATTCCATCCTTCCAGTTCTTCTTTAATCAGAGAACATGCAGCAATGAGCCTATCAAAACCTTTCTGATAAGTTAGTCGCCCCACAGCTATCAAAATGTTTTCTTTGGAAATGTGCAAAGAGTTTAAATCAACAGTAGGTGAAGTCACAAAATTGGGAATAACAGTTATATTATTCAGACCTTTCCAATGTTGTTTGTCTTCATGTGTCAACACTACAAATTTATCATATTTCGCAGCCTTTCTCTCTTCTTGTTTTGACCGATAAAAATCAATTATACGCCACAAGAAATTCCTCTGATACATCAGCCTATATCCTTTGGAAAAATGTACTTCAAGCAATTTCTTACTTCCGTCTTTTATTTTCCACAAAAACAAGAACTCATTGCCCATTGTAGAAATACAAATATCCGGCTTAACCTCTAAAAGTATTTTTGTTATTGCTTTTTCATGTTTTCTTCTTTTAAAAGGATAATTTACTAATTTTGCAAAAAAAGACTTATTCTCAGTATAGTTTATAGCAATATCACGATGAGTTACCGATGGAAGCAAAGGGAAAAAGATAGGACGATTTCTCTGTTCAGCAGTAACAATTATTACCTCATGTCCCATTTGCGACAATGCATTTGCCTTTGCTGTTATAATTCGTTCCATACCAGCTGAATTAAACAAAGAGCTGATACAATATAATATTCTCATTTCTAAAACTTATTTTTTTGTATTGACATATTGTTATCTAAGAAATATCCTACAAACATGGGGATGAGAACATGAGGCGAAAAAGTACCAAATCCAAAATAAGGTTGAGTTAGTCCCCAAATGATTAAGTATAAGAGAATAATCTTTGAAAAAGGCTTGGAATAATAAAAAACGATGACCAGTAATATTACAAAAGACAAAGTCACAAATATTCCATAATTAGCCGTTGTTTGTAATAGAAAGTTATGCGCTATAGCACCATTGGGAAATAGTCTGGAATAATACGTCACTTCTTCGCCATATCCCCAAAACGGGCTATTTTGTATTAACTCAATAAAACCAGTAATTATATCTTCCCTTCCTAAATCTTCGTCTATTTCCCGCATTGAGAACTCTGGAGTTGTCAAAACCCAATAAATAACAGATGAAAGTATTATTGTAATTGCAAAAAAGAGAATTTTCGTTTTTCTTTTTATGGATTTACTATAATAAATCAAAGAACAAGTAATTGTAATACAAGAAATAATAGCTGTTCTACTGGCCGATAAAATCATGCAAAACAATAGAACATTTAATAATACAATTTTTAACAGGAACGACATTTTTTTTACACATAACAATAAATACAATACTCCCAATAAAATACCATAAAAGTTACGATGCATAGCAAAGCCGCTAAATGTAGTATATCCTCCTTCTGGCGTAAGAAAAAAGGAATACCTTAATGAAGGTATTATACACAATATTAAAGGAGCAAAACTCCATGCCAGCAGAAGATATAAAATAAACACATAGCGAAAAAGTAAATTTGGGCAAAGCGTAGCGAATTAGCTGATAGAGCGTTCGTTACGCTTTGTTTTTCTATGGGGCAGAGCCAACGAAATACCACCTCGAAGCCAAACAGTGCAGAAGTTCAGTTACCACCTCGTTACTCCCGTAACGGGTGCATATTCCTTGCTAAAATGTTCTGTTTCTGCGTTTTGCGTCGATTTACATAGCTGTCGGTAACTCACTAATAACTAATTTTGTAACCAAAAAAAGGAGTGAGTTATGCGTAGTACATTCAAGGTGTTATTTTACGTGAAGAAAGGCAGCGAGAAGCCGAACGGCAACCTGCCTTTAATGTGCCGTATCACGGTGGACGGCGAAATTAAACAGTTCAGTTGCAAGATGGACGTTCCCCCACGCTTGTGGGACGTGAAGAACAACCGTGCTTCGGGCAAGAGCATCGAAGCGCAGAGAATCAATCTTGCGGTAGATAAAATCCGTGTGGAGGTAAACCGCCGCTACCAAGAACTGATGCAGACGGACGGTTATGTTACCGCCGCCAAACTCAAAGACGCCTATCTCGGTATCGGCATCAAGCAGGAAACTTTGCTGAAGCTGTTCGAGCAGCACAACGCCGAATTTGAGAAGAAAGTCGGGCACAGCAGGGCGCAGGGTACATTTACCCGTTATCGGACGGTCTGCAACCATATTCGGGAGTTTTTGCCTCATACCTACAAACGTGAGGATATTCCGTTAAAGGAACTTAACCTCACGTTCATCAACGATTTCGAGTATTTTTTGCGCACGGAGAAGAAATGTCGCACCAATACCGTGTGGGGCTACATGATTGTGTTGAAACACATCGTTTCCATTGCGAGGAACGACGGGCGTTTGCCGTTCAATCCCTTTGCCGGATATATCAACTCTCCCGAAAGCGTGGACAGGGGCTACCTCACCCAAACGGAAATACAGACGCTCATGGACGCACCCATGAAGAACGCCACCCATGAACTTGTACGGGACTTGTTCGTCTTTTCTGTGTTCACGGGTTTGGCGTATTCAGACGTGAAGAACCTCACCACCGACCGCCTGCAAACATTCTTCGACGGCAATCTTTGGATAATCACCCGAAGAAAGAAGACCAACACCGAATCGAACATCCGTCTTTTGGACGTTCCCAAACGTATCATAGAGAAATACAAGGGGCTGGCTCGGAACGGTCATGTTTTCCCCGTTCCGAGTAACGGCAGTTGTAACAAAATACTCAAAGATATAGGCAGACAATGCGGCTTCAAGGTGCGTTTGACCTATCACTGCGCAAGACATTACGAATTGTCTTTATCGCTGAATTTGAATAGTTTGCAAAGATTCGTTTCTTGATGGGTAACGATTTAGAAACAAGCGAAGTTCTGTATTTTACCTCGTTTTGCATTAAATCAAAAGAACACTTTTTCTAAATGCAAATATAATACTATTTTTTGAAAAAACATACTTTTGTGGGTAACTAAATTCAGCGAATTATGGACTATGATTGCTGAAATTTATACTTCAATCCATATTCTTCCAGTTTGTTGTACAGCGTCGTACGTCCTATCCCGAGCAGTTCGGCGGCAACCTTGCGGTTACCGTTCGCCTGCTTCAACGCGCATAAGACACGCTCCTTGTCTTCCGCATCGCTGCGCAGGGCGAAGCTGACAGGTGAGGTCGCCCTCGTCACGGCAAGTTCCAGATGCTCTTTCGTGACAAGACCCGTCTGTGCCTGCAACACCGCGCCCATGATTTTCTGACGAAGCTCGCGGACATTGCCCGGCCACGCATGGGTCAGCAATGTCTTGCGGGCTTCCCCGTCAAAGCCGATGACATCGCATTCCAGTTCCCGGTTCGCAATTTCACGGAAGAACTCAGCCAGAGGCATGACGTCCTCCTGACAATCGCGCAACGGCGGGACGGTTATCTCGAAGTCATGCAGACGGTACAACAAGTCCTGCCGGAAACGCTTTTCATGGACCGCCTTCTCCAGATCCTCGTTGGTGGCGGCGATGATGCGGACATTGAAACTCCGGTCAGACTTGTCGCCAACGGGACGGAACCGCCGTTCCTGTATGGCTCGCAGAAGCATCTGCTGGGTTTCCGGTGCGAGGTTGCCCACCTCGTCTAAGAACAGCGTACCGCCTTCCGCCTCGTGGAAATAACCTTTCTTGGTGCTGTCCGCACCCGTGAACGCCCCTCTGACGTGTCCGAAGAAAGCCGACGGCGCAAGTTCTTTGGTAAGCGAACCGCAGTCCACAGCCACGAAAGGCTTGCCTGAACGTTTGCTTTTGTCATGCAGATGGTGGGCGATATGCTCCTTGCCCGTGCCGTTCTCTCCGAAGATCAGCACACTCATATCGGTGGGGGCTACCAGCCTTATCCGGTGCATGATTTTCTGGAAGGCGGAACCGTCACGGGCAAAGACGGGCATACGGCTCCGTCCAACACTGTGTTCTTTCAATATGTTCCGTAGCAAAGGGACGAGCCTGTCTTCCACAAGCTGCTTGGGTATGTAGTCCAACGAGCCGAGTTTCATACTTTCCACAGCCGTATGCACTTCGGCATAGTCGGTCATGATGATGAACGGCTGCGTCATGCCTTCCTTGCGCATCCAACGCAACAGGTCGATACCGTTGCCGTCGGGCAGACGCAAATCAGAAACTACTATATCATTGTCAGCGGCTTGTTGCAGAAGTTTCTTCGCTGTCGAGAGGTGGAAAGCCTGCACGGTACGGAATTCTTCCCGTGCCAGCAGGTTGCAGACAAACTCGCAATACACGATGTTGTCCTCCACCACGATAATTTTTGTTTTATCCATTATTATATTTCTTCCTTTCTTCTTTTGCCAGCCGGATAATCTTCAAACCTTTATCCTGCACGACTGTCAATATGTTATGTATCGCCTCCCAATCGGGTGTATCCTTACAATGAAGCAGTTTATAAAGTTCCCTTAACGGCTGGTCTGCACGTAATATCTCCCACGAACTGCGCAAGTGGTGTATAAGGGCATCCAGTCCTTGAAGGTCTTTCCGCCGTTCCGCATCTTTGACCGCCTGTATTTCCTTTTCAGTTTCCGTTATCAACTTCTCCAGCATGACGGATTCATTGCCGTAGGATAGCAGGGATGTGAAATCCGGTTTTTCATTTTGCACCACATTCATGGCGCATTTATCTGAAACCTCCATCAGCTCCGATATGGAGAACGGTTTGAGCAGGCAATCGGCAAATCCACGTTCCATAAGTTCCTCCTTGCTGCAACTACCCGAAGCGGTTGTTACGATAATTGGAATGGTCCTTGAATTGCCCACATTGGAGGTGCGTAGCAGTTCCAGCAGCTCGAAGCCGTTTATATCCGGCATATTCAAATCGGTCAGAAGCAGACTGTATTCTTTCCGGCGTATCATTTCCATCAGTTCTGCCGCATTGGTACAGGTATCGCAGTGTATCCCTTCCTGTACATACATTTCTTTCAGCATAAGGAGCAGTACCTCGTCATTGTCAATGGCAATCACATTATGGAATACATGGTTACAATGAATCTGTGTTTGATTTATCTGTTCCGGTAGTTCCTCGACTGTCTGCATAGGAATTTCCACTGTGAAGCGGCTTCCTTTACCTTTATCGCTCTCCAGCCGGATTATGCCGCCGAGCATTGACACGATACGCTGAACGATGGAAAGACCTAATCCGAAGCCGTCCTTTGCGGCAGCGTTTGACAAACGTTCAAACGCACCGAACACACGTTGCTGTTCATCTTCGGTCATGCCTGTACCCGTATCTTCGACGGTAATTTTCAGAATACCGTTATCATAATCAGTCGTCAAAGATACACCACCGCTATCAGTGAATTTGATGGCGTTTGACAACAGGTTGTTGCCGATTTGCAAGATACGTTCCTTATCGGTCAAGACAATACTATCCGTTTGATTGGTTATGGCAAGAGCAAGTCCCTTGTTCATGGCGATGGGCGTAAACTCCGTTTCAAGAATATGCGTGATTGCCGAAATCCGGTAAGGAGAGAAATTAGGCTGCTCCTTGCCGTTATCCAGACGGAAGAAACTCAGTAGCGTGTTGAGCATTTCACGCATCCGTTCCGAAGATTGCCGGATATTACGGACATATCGCTCTTTTTTATCCGCATCATTCCCTTTTTCCATCAACGCAGTATAACCGATTATTGCCGTTAAAGGTGTGCGCAGTTCATGGGTGATGGTATGCACCGCTTTCTTGCGGGAGGCTATCAGAGCCTCGTTTTGCTCTACCGACTGTTGCAACTGTCCTATTAAATCAGTCGTTTTCTGTTTGTACCGTTTGATTCGGTTGGCATTACGGTGTATGATGATATATAAGATTACCAGCAGAAGGAGGACGAATCCTGTCAGGCTACCTATCTGCATAAACGACTGTTCCCTCATGGCGGTTATCTCGGCTTCCCGTTTTTGCAGATCGGCTTGCACCTTTTATCCATCTGGCGTATAAATCCGTGTAGTTGCCGGTTAAGTTCCGCGTTTCGTGCCGCAAGCTTGTCGGTGTGTTCCGACAGACGGCGGCTTTGCGCCCGTTGCTCGGCTATCATGTCCCGGTCGAGGGAACGGAGCATTGTTGTAGTCACGGTTGGCTTTGGCTTTTCTTTCTTGCCGAATATGCCGAGAAATCCTTTCCGCTTCGGTTTTTGCGGCTGTTCCTGCACACTTTTCTGTACGATTATGGGTACTTGACGAGTGATCTTATCGTTGATGGCTTGTTGCTGTTCAAGTACCTGCACGATTTGACGCATTTGTCGTTCCTTATCTTCAAGAAGATGGCGTACACTGTCTATGCGCTTTGTCGGATAAATCGTTTTGAAACGGCATAGCATACTGTCCATTACCATTCGTTGATAATGGTAATGTTCCAAATCTGCATATTCCCATTCCAATACTGTCTCGCCCGATAAAGATAGCTCAATAAGAAAAACAAATATTTTGTGCGATTCTTGGCGAAAAGTATTTATATGACGATTTTGAACTTCCAATTTCTCTAAATCGCACCATTCTTTATACCAAATATACATTATGCCGATAACCAATAATGCCATCAGCAAATAATCAAGTGAAATTAGATTCTTGATTGATTTCATATTGCCTGTAATTTATCCCAACGTCCATCTTTCAGATAAGGCAAAAACTCCCGTATCTTATCTACCGACCAGTCCCACCATTTCAAAGTCTGCATCTGTTCTATTATATCAGGACTGAACCGCTTTCGTATCTCTTTGGCAGGGACACCACCTACAATGGTATAGGGCGGAACATCTTTCGTCACAACCGCCCTTGTACCAACAATAGCCCCGTCACCGATATGGACACCAGCCATAATAACGGCTTCATAGCCTATCCATACATCATTGCCTATTACGATGTCGCCTTTGTTGTCCCAAGCAGAAGCCACATCTGCCTTATCCAATTCCCAATCTTCATAGAACAGCGGGAACGTGTAAGTGGATAAAGATTTCAGGGTATGGTTGGCGCAGTTGAACAGAAATTTTGCACCGCAAGCAATAGAACAGAACTTTCCAATTATCAGCCGTTCATGGTTAATGGGATAATGATACAATACGTTGTTTTGCTCAAACAGACACGGGTCTGAAACAAAATCATTGTAAATGGTATAGTCGCCTATTTCGATAGACGGGTCTTTTACGACAGCATTCAAATAAACGGTTTGCGTGTCACCCTTACGGGGATATATCTTGTTCATCATAACTTTCAGTTCTTAGTATTGTTTATATTTAAGATAAATGACGGATTGTGTACCAAGCAGCATTACATATAAGTATTCCACTGCCCAATATGCCGCTAACGGAACATCACAAAAATCTAATCCCCATAAGCAGAACAGATAAGCAATAGTAGTTATCACCTGAAAAATGAATACCGTCCGTGTCGCTCCCGTTCCGGTGGCAGCATTCAGATAGACGTAACCGGGTAGTGCAAAGAAGTAATTCAATAGCATGACAAGAAAAGGCGGCCATGCAAGCTGTATGATAGCGGGATTTTCCGTATAAGCCCCTATAATGTGCTGGTGAAAGAACAACGCAAAAGCAATCAGTGGAATGCCTGTCGCATATCCTAAACGGATAATCTTATGGCAAAGCGGAAAAACTTGTTTCTTTTCACCTGCTCCAATCAGGTTACTCACCAAAGAACCGGTGACACCTGCCAACGCATTGACGATAACGGAAAACAGGGCGGAAACACTTCTTACAATGTTCGATACAGCCAATTCCGTTTCTCCCAAACGTTCGATAGCCACGAAGAACAGAAACCAAATGGCTACACTTGTAAAGAACTGGAGCATACTCCATACAGAGATAGAAAACACCTCTTTCAATACCGTTATATCAATACGCCAGTATAAGCCATACGCTTTTTTATCAATGTGCCGAAACATATATGCAGCCAATACAGCCAGCGAACACATTTCGGCAAATGAAGATGCGATAGCCGCTCCCGATATACCCATGTCTAAGCCGAATATCAGGAGCCAGTTCAGCGGAATGTTTACTAGTACGGCAGTGAAAGTTGCCATGTTCAGAGCTTTTGTCTGTGTAATGCCTACCAAAAACGAGCGTAAGGCAAGGAACGAGAAAGAGAACAACAATCCCCAAATACGCCAATCCAAATAGCGGATAACCGCATTATAAACATCATCCGAAATTATCAGATGCTTCAACAGAACGGGAGAAAATATCTTGGATAGCAGACAGAGGAGTACCGCCAGTATTAGCAAGAAAAACAATCCCTGAAAGAACGTTTTTCCCGTTTCCGCATACTGCTGTTCTCCGTTACGGCGGGCAATTACCACTTGCAACCCCAAACTGAAACCGAAGCCGAGCATATAAATTGCCAAGAACCATATTCCGGCAATGGCAGATGCGCCCAGTTCCACATCACCCACATGCCCTAAAAACAAAGCATCGGTAATATTTATCAGTTGTTCGATAAGGATGCTCATCATTACAGGAAAAGCGATGAGCCAGATTTTTTTATAGGTATAATTCATTTGTTCAAACCAATATGATACGATACATCCTGCCGCTTTAAGCAGCACGACAATCTTATAGATTTATAATAAGGAAAATGACAAAACAATGACAGGCAAACTTAAAACATAAGCCTGTCTATTGCTGAATAGCAATAATTGGAAGTGCTATTCGTTGAGCGTAGCTATATGCACAACTGCCATTTCATATTGTTGAACAACTATTTATTTTTCTGTTAGTTCTGCAAAGATAGCGTTTTTCCCTGAACTTATATTCTCAATTTATTAATTTCTTTCTGAACCCCGTCTAAAAATCGGGAAGCGTGCGCCCCGTCCATTTGCGTGTGGTGGAACTGGAAAGAAACGGTAAGCGTCGTTTTCAGCAGGCGGCGTTTGTATTTGCCCCAAATAAGAAACGGATTATTAAAAATGCCGCTATACATCCCGACAGCCCCGTCTATTTCATATTGTGCCAATGCGGAAGTTCCGATAACCATGCTTTCCGTCAAGTCGTGATTGGCGCAATTTTCGGCCACTTGTTTGGTAAGTTGCAGATAGTGTTGGTTAAACAAAGATAAATCATCACAGAAAGGAATATCACACGAACTTACCTCGCCCTTTCTGTTGGCGACAATGGTGTTTACTGCAATGGTGTCGTACTGCATCAGTTTACCGCCAACGGGCAGCAGATAAAATTCTTTCACGCTCCTTGCGGCTTTGCCGATGCACCAGCACATCAACATATTAAACTTCATGCCGGATTTCCGGTTGATTTTCACAAGGCGTGACACGTCGAGGGGCTTAAAGAACGTCACCATCGGCATGGGTGCGTTCATCCACATTTCAAAGGCGTATGCCCGGCTGGTTTCTTGGGGATTTACTTCTCTCATACTTAATGCTATTTTCATTTAATGAATCAGGTAGCAAAAGTAGGAGAAGCGTTTGACCCCGGATAGAACAAACGGGACATTTATACGGGATTGGTGAACAAATCGGAATATGGATTTGATACTTTCAGCAAAGACACGGGCGTATATCCGCAGAATTTCTTGAACTCCTGGATAAAGTGCGACTGGTCGGCATAACCGCTGGCGTATGCTATTTGTGCCTGATTGATTTCTTTGCCCGCTTGATGCTGCATCTGCGCCAAAGCCTTTTGGAAGCGGACGATACGGGTATATTCTTTGGGATTGATGCCTACAAATGAATGAAACAACCGCTCGAACTGTTTTTTGCTCAGGCAGGCAATGGAAGATAATTCGTTTACAGAGATTTGCGGAGTGATATATATTTGCTGTATGGTGGCATCTATCCTTTTAATTCTGTATGCGGTATCAGCTAAATTATCGGCAATTTGTGACACCAGCCATTTTTCTATATAGCTTATGCAAATAGAATTATTCTCACAGTCGAATATTCGTGTAGCCAGTTCATTCAAACTTTTGTTTTCAAGGCTGTAACCGGACACTTCTTGATTGTAAAAGAGCGAAGTCGGCATGTTCAGAAACATACTCATAGCGTGAGGGTGGAATACAACCACTATCATTTCTGTATTGCCGTCAGCATATAGGTGTGACGAGAAATTAACTTGTCCGCTCACAGTCAGTTTGTCTTGTGCAGAATTCAATTCGGGAATATACAACGGTGTTTGCTTATGGAAAATGATTTGAGGGCAACCGATAGGAAAAGTCAGGGTATTCAAAAACTGGTTACTTTTGAATACCCAATAATATCTCACGTAAGGTTGCAATAGCTTACATGGTCTGTAAAAATCGAATTCCTCTTGAATCATTTTACAAAAGTAGCAATTTCGTGTTGGTTACGAAGTAAAAAGAGGTAAATGAAACATAGAAACGACTGTGCATAATGACAAAGTCGTTTCTATGATAAGAATTATATTTTCAATCCTTTCGGTCGATTCCCATCTTTCGCATATAGTTCCGGACGTCCGATGATGATATGCCGGACCCTATGAAATTCTCGGCGTTTCGCGTTATTTCACAGGGTTGTGTATCTACCGTATTTTTTAGGTGTACAATGGAATTTATCCTTTCTGTTGTTCCCATTTAGCATACATTTCCCTTGAAAGCTCCACGATCTCCCGGCTCAGTTTCACAAAATCGATGGTATGTTTCTCCAACTTGTAGAGCAACGCCATCGCCTTCTTCTCCGAAAAGTGGATGCGCAACTCTTTAATGATCTGATTGTAGTTCGTACCGATGGCACGGAACTGGGCGTGGAAGTCCGACAGTTTGGTGTAGTAGTCCACGAGCGTCTTGTCCACCTTCAGCACCCTGAACTTCTGCCCGAAGAAGTGCGCCTTCAGAAAGACGGCTTTCGCATACACGTTCGATTCCTCGTACATCGTCAGGAACCTGTTCCATTCCACATCATCGAAGCGCACCATCACGCAGTGCGTCTTCGGATTCAACTTGGGATTTCTCCCGTACTTGCTCTTCTTTTTCATTCTTCTTATTCTTTTAATTTTATGGCTTGTCCATTGTTTAATCTTTGATTAAGGAACCCCGAAATTATCCGACTGCGGAGGATAATTCTGCCCACGGCAGTGAAGGTGTTTTTAGTTACTTAGAATTATTCGGGTAACTGAAAATATATCTTGCTGTGTCTTTGAGGACACAAGAATCCTCCGCTTGTCGGATTGGTTTGTGAGTATAATAACTCATTTGGAATATCGGTCAAACCGATGGAGTGTATCCACCGGTTTGACCGGTTCTACCGTAATCCGCTCAGAGTTTGCGCCACTGCTCGATATCCTCCCGGTAGGTTTCAAGGTGCAGGCGGGCGAGGTTCTCGATAAGTCCCGAAGCGCTCATGCCACGCCCGCCGAGACGGCGGACAATCCCGTCCAGCCGGTCACGCACCTCACCGCTGACGAACACGGGCTTGCGGTCGGTTATCTTGGGGACTTGCAGGTAAGCGGTACGGTACTCGTCCAGCGACAGCCTGCGTTGCTTGCTGCTGATACGCTTCTGCGGCACTGCAATATCTTCAGGTGTTTCGCCTGACGGTTCATCCGCCGTAGCTGTTTCCGCTTTTTTCGTGACGGTCTTGCCGGGTTGTGCCAGCAGTTCCGGGTCCAGACCGATGTTCCGGTAGAAATCGTCCATAGACTTCTCACTGCGGGATTCCCTGCGTCCCATTCTTTCCACGATTTCACGAGCCTGCTGCTCACTGATACTTGGTTCTCTTTTCATTGTCATAAAACAGATTGATTAAGTTATTACTGTGGTCTTGCTCTGGGCCTTGACCGATTATCGCAAGTAAAGTAAGATACTTTAGTGCAGTCATTCAATCGTTTGGGCTCGATTAGACAATTTTGTGTGACTTTGCTTTATGGTGATCGAGATATCGGTGAGGACTTCACAGATTTGCTGGATGTGAATAGCCGGAGAAACAAAGGTGCGATTACAGTCAGGTTTGAATTAAGCCCTTGTTTTCAATCTTGACACATTGCAGATTTCCGGGATTAAGAATATACACCAAATCTGTGCCAACCTCTACCAACCTGTGCCACATGCTTCCACTTCCGGAAAATCCATTGTAGGATAACAGATTATGTTTTTCTTTGCGGCAAAAGAAACAGTAACAATAAAAAGTATGTATATGGAAATCGTATCAATTGAAAGAAAGACCTTTGAGGCGATGGTCGCCAAGTTCGACCGTTTCGTCAGTCGCATGGATGCCATCTGTCGGCGGCACGGAGAAAAGAAGATGGGCGAGTGGATGGACAATCAGGACGTTTGCCGGATGCTCAACATCAGCCCACGCACGTTGCAGACCCTTCGGGACAACGGGACGCTGGCTTACTCGCAGATAAACCACAAGACCTACTACCGTCCCGATGATGTACAGCGCATTGTTTCCGTTGTGGAGGACAGGCGCAAAGAAGCAAAGTTCAAGGGCAGGACGATTTAATCACCTGCTTATAGTAAACAAAGTAATTACACTAAATCCAAAGTAACATGAATGAACTGATTAACAAGGACAACGAGTGGATAATCCACTTCATGGGCAGTCTCGACCGTCTTTTGGACAGCTTCGAACATTTGACCGCCAATTACCGCCCGACACTGAACGGTGAACGTTTCTTCACCGACAAGGAGGTGTCGGCACGGTTGAAAGTGAGCCGCCGGACACTTCAGGACTATCGAAACGAAGGACGCATAGCCTATATCCAGTTAGGCGGCAAAATTCTCTACCGTGAATCGGACATCGAAAGGATGCTTGCTGACGGCTACCGCTCTGCCTACCGACAGACGGCAACCTGATTTTCTTGAAGGAGCGCAGTTTGCCGTCTGCCCTGTGATTGCATCAGCAATGGTTCGGCAAAAAGAGAAAGGAACGGCTTACAGATGGAGCATCAATATCCTGCTTCGTCTGTAAGCCGTTCCTCTTTTCTTTCTTCTGATTTCCCATCAGTCGCTTGTTTCCGTTGCCGGATGCTCTTCAAGCGTATGGCAGGCAGTGGCAAGGTTTTCGGGCTGAATACGCTCCGCAGGAGGAAGATTCCGCCCGAAACGGCTCTGCCGCCCAACCTTGCCGCTGCCATCAAGCCATACGCTACCTTTGCATCCGTACATCGGGAACGAGTGGCTGACGGAATGAACCTCAACTATACCATCGGTTGTCGCCTCTGCCACAGGAAACAAACAATGTTATTATAGATGTTGCTTTGGTTGCACGCATTTTATTGATTATACACTGCCTGAACAAAATACTCTCTTTACTGCATATCCTGAATGCAACGGCTATAATCACTTCAATGTTATAGACATCATAACTGATACCATCCGGTTGCCTGACATACTTTATCGTGTCAAATTCGTTCAGTTCCTTATTCTTGTAAATGGTATGAATCGCCTTGCGGATATCGCATGAGAACATCCCGAACAGGTCGGCTATCTCGAATTGTGTCATCCATACGGGTACTGTCGGCATAATGACTACACCCGTTTCACTGATTGTTATTATTCCTCTGTCCATAATGTACTGAATTGATACTGTT